>NZ_JBFRDR010000010.1:0-213954 GCF_052113885.1 Lysobacter sp. TAB13
CGTGCGCCGGGTCCCACCTTGGGCAGGATGCCCAATGTGGGACCTGCCTGCGCAGGCACCGCACTCGTGGCTTTTGACTCGAAACAGCCCAAAGCGTTTTCTTTGGTTACTTTCTTTGTCGCTTTGGACAAAGAAAGTGACCCGCCGCTCCATGGCGGAAGCGTTTAGCGTTTGATCTTGCTTGAAGCATTTGATCTTGCTTGAAGCATTTGATCTTGCTTGAAGCTTCTGATCTTGCTTGAGGCTTCTAAGAGTCCAACATTTTTTAGCGAAACAACCAGCCCCCCGCATTCCCTCCTACCGTCATTCCCGCGAAGGCGGGAATCCAGCGACTTCAAGCGTTCTCGCACGAAAGGCCCTGGATTCCCGCGTTCGCGGGAATGACGAGCAAAAGAAGCCTCAAGCAACAGCAACAGAAAGAGCAAGAGCGAGATCAAACGCCTAAAGCTTCCGCCATGGAGCGGCGGGTCACTTTCTTTGTCCAAAGCCACAAAGAAAGTAACCAAAGAAAGGGCTTTAGCTGTTTCGAATCAAAAGCCACGAGTGCGGTGCCTGCGCAGGCAGGTCCCACATTGGGCATCCTGCCCAAGGTGGGACCCGGCGCACGTCCATGTGCGCCGCCCTTCGGGTGTCCATCGGTCTCGCGAGTTACAAGCGTCGCCCAGCCAGGAGCAAAGGCAAAGGCAAAGGCACAGGCAGAGGCAGAGGCAGAGGCAGAGGCAAACCAGCTTCGGCTCGTCCGCCGCTAGACCGCTCCTCCGCAAAACATACGCAAGCGTGTGGACAACCCCCTGGGCCGCTCCTAGACTCCGGCCATGCGCCTGTCCCTCACCGCCGAACGCAGCATCGCCGCCGCGCCCGAGGCGGTGTTCGCCCTCGCCCTCGACAGCGAGCGTTTTCCGGCACTGTTCGAAGGCTACGGGCCGATTCCCGGACTCAAGCGCATCACGCCGTTGGCGCCAGCCGCGGTCGGTAGTCTGCGCGCGCTTGAAAATCGCGACGGATCGAAGTTGATGGAGCGCATCACCGCGCTCGATCCGCCGCGCCGGCACGCCTATGTGCTCAGCGGCTTGCGCCCGCCGCTGTCGTGGCTGGCGCGCGAAGGCCACGCCGACTGGCGCTTCGAAGCCGAGCCCGGCGACGGCGGCGAGGCGACGCGGGTGGTGTGGCGCTACGAATTCGAACTCACCAGTCCGCTGGCGTGGCCGCTGGCCGCGCCGCTGCTGCGCGGCTTCATGCGCGCGGCGATGCGGCGCTGCCTGGATCGCATGGCGCAGAGCCTGGAAGGCGCGTGGCGCAAGGAGCGCGGCTGATGCAGGACTGGATTTTGCTGGCGCTGGCGCCGGTGTTCCTGCTGTTGATCGCGCTGGAGGCCTGGTATTGGCGCAAGCGCCGGCCCGATCAGTACAGCCTGCGCGATACCTTGTCGAACGCGGCGCTGGCGTTGATGCACCAGGCCAGCGACGCGGTCGCGTGGCTGATCGTGATCGGCATCTACTACGCCGTGTACGCGCACCGCTTGTTCGAACTGCCGCCAGCCTCGCTGTGGACCATCGCCGCGTTGTTCATCGCGCAGGATTTCTTCTACTACTGGTTCCACCGCGCCAGCCACCGCATCCGCTGGATGTGGGCCTCGCACGTCACCCATCACTCCTCCGAACGCCTGAACCTGTCCACCGCCTTCCGCCAGAGCCTGACTTACCCGATCTCGGGGATGTGGCTGTTCTGGCTGCCGCTGGCCTGGATCGGCTTCGAGCCCAAGCACATCGTCGCGGTGGTGGCGATCAATCTGGCCTTCCAGTTCTTCGTCCACACCCAGGCGGTGGGCAAGCTGGGCTGGCTGGAGAAAATCTTCAACACGCCCTCACACCATCGCGTGCATCACGCCCGCAATGCGCAGTACATCGACCGCAACTACGCCGGCGTGCTGATCGTCTGGGACAAGTGGTTCGGCACCTATGTGGAAGAAGACGAACAGGTGCCGTGCGAGTACGGCATCGTCGGACAAGTGCGCGGACATAATCCGATCCGGCTGACCTTCCACGAATGGATCGCGATGTTCCGCGATGCCTGGCGCGCGCGCGGACTGCGCGGCGTGTTCGGGCAGTTGTTCGGGCCGCCGGAACGCTCGCTGTCGCATCTGGACGCGGCCGCCGGAAACGAAGCCGGCCGCTAGGATCGCCCGCTATTTACCGCCGCCGTTGGCGGATGGGCTCAGACCGAAATAGGCATAGGCCGCCGACACCGCCAGCCCCAGCCAGGCCTGTCCGTGCGTGGTCAGCACCGGCAGCGCGGTGGGGTGATACAGCCCGACCAGGAACGCGGTGAGTCCGGCGCCGATCCACACCAGCACGAACAGCACCGACACCACCGCCACCGTGCGCACCGCGCCGGTGGAGGCGCCGCTGTCCAGCACGCGCGTACCCGGCGCGTCGCCGGGCTTGGCCAGGGCCAGTTCGGCGATGACCAGCGCCGAGATCAGGCCGCCGATCACCGACAGCGCCTGCGACATGCCGTCGTTGAAATAGGCCGCTACATACGCCTTGCAGCCGGCGGTGCCGACACAGTTGGCGACGTCCACCGCCACGTAGATCAGATGCACGTAGATGCCCAGCAGGATTACCGAAATCAATCCTCCGAAAATCTTATTCATCTCGCCCTCTGCCTTGGCCCGGTTCGCGGATCGTACGCAGGAACGGATACAACCGCGATCGTTCGCGGACGCTCATCCGTGACTGTCGCCTGATTCAACGCGGCGCGGGCGGCCGGCAGGACAACCGCGGCTCGCCGCGATGGGCGCGGGCCCGGCTCAGTCCTGGGTTTCGCCCGACAGCGGCGTCGCCCGCATCGATTCGCGGCGCTCGAACGCATCCAGCCATGCGCTCAGCCGCGGCCGGCCGTCGCGGAAATCGGGCAGCTCGCGAAACTCCAGCCAGCTCAGCGCCGTCGCCACCGCGATATGGCCCACGTGCACGGCCGTGTCGGTATCGAGTTCGCGTTCCAGCCAGTCGTAGCTTTCGATCAGCTTTTGCGTATAGCCCGCGCGCAGCGCCTCATAGCGCAGCGCTTCGGGCCGGCGCACGGTTTCCCAGCGCACCTTGATGCCGAAGTCGGCCAGCCCCTGCGCCAGCGCCTGCAGTTGCAACGCGTGCCAACGCGCTTCGCCGTCGAGTGGAATCAGCGGCGCGCCGTCGTGCAGCGTGTCCAGATAGGCGCAGATGATGTCCGAATCGAAAATCGGCGTTTGCCCGGGGCGGATCAGCACCGGCACCTTGCCGAGCGGGTTCTGCGCGTAGACCGTTTCGTTGCGCAGGGTCGGGCTGGTCTCGTGGTGCACGACCTCGATGCGATCGGCCAGGCCGGCCTCGTGCGCGAACACCAGCGCCTTGCGCGCATACGGCGAGTGGGTTTGATAGAGCAGTTGCATGGCGGGCCTTATGAGTGTGCGAAAGCTGAAAAAGGGGCGCGAGGCGCTACGCGACGGCGCTCAGGCTATCGCCTCGCGCCGTGTCGTGGGCGATGCGCGCGGCATCGTGCAGCACCTGCGCCAAGGCCGCGGTAAGCCGGCGCGCGGTGGGCAGGTGCAGGAATTCGTTCGGCCCGTGGGCGTTGGATTGCGGACCCAGCACGCCGGTGACCAGGAACTGCGCGCGCGGATAGCGCTCGCCGAGCATGGCCAGGAACGGGATGCCACCGCCTCCGCCGATCAGGGCGCTGGCGCGGCCGAAGGCGCGTTGCGAGGCGCGTTCCAGACTCTCGGCCAGCCATGGCGCCGCCGCCGGCGCATGCCAGCCGCGGCTGGCGAAATCCAGTTCGAAGCGCACTTCGCTGCGATACGGCGGGTCGAATTCGAGCAAGGCCTGCAAGCGTTTCGCCGCCACGTCCGGGTCCAGGGTCGGCGGCAGGCGCAGGCCCAGCTTGAGCGCGGTAAAGGGCTGCATCACCGCGGCCGCGTCGGCCACGCGCGGGGCGCCGTCGATACCAGTGATCGCCAGCTGCGGCCGCCAAGAACGATTGAGCGCGAGTTCGCACAGATCGTCCTGCACCGGCTGTGTCTGCGCATGGAACGGAAAACTTTCGAGCAGCCCCTGCCCCAATGCGGCCGCCGCCACCGCGGCCTGTTCGCGGCGGTGGCGCGGAATCTCGGCGTGGAAGTCGGCGACGATCTCGCCGGTCGCGGGATCTTCCAGCCGCGACAACAACTGCCGGACGATGCGGAAACTCGACGGCACGATCCCGGACGCGTCGCCGGAATGCACACCTTCATCCAGCACCCGCACCGTCAAGGTGCCGGCCACCTGCCCGCGCAGCGAGGTCGTGGTCCACAGCTGCTCATAGTTGCCGCAGCCGGCATCGAGCGCGACGATCAGCGCAGGCTCGCCCAGGCGCGGCGCGAGTTGTTCGATGTAGGCCGGCAGATCGACGCTGCTGGATTCTTCGCTGGCCTCGATCAGGATCTGGCAGCGCGGATGCGCGACAGACTGTTCGCGCAAGGCCAGCAGCGCCGCGATCGCGGCGAAGATCGCATAGCCGTCGTCGGCGCCGCCGCGGCCGTACAGGCGATCGCCTTCGAACACCGGCGTCCATGCATCGCGTCCCGGCGCCCAGCCCGGCATCGGCGGCTGTTTGTCCAGGTGGCCGTAGATCAGCACCGGCGCATCGCTCGCGGCGCAGCCATGCGCCGGAATATCGATGAAGATCAGCGGCGTGCGCCCGGGCAGCTGCAGCGCTTCGATGATGGCGCCGGGCACCGCGGCCAGATGCTCGCGCGCCCAGGCAGTCATCAGGTCGACCGCCCGCTGCATATGGCCGTGCGCGGCCCAGTCGGGATCGAAGGCCGGCGACTGGCAGGGAATGGCGATGTAGTCGCACAGCGCCGGCAGGATCCGCGCCTGCCAGACGCCATCGACATGGCCTTGCAGCGCGGCGAAATCCAACGCGGCGGAATCCAGCTTGGGAGCATCCATGACGGCACCTCGGGGGGAGGCGGAAAGGCTAACGGCGCCGGCGCGCGTTTGCGCCGCATAGCGACGGCGCCGGACGCGGTTTTTCCGCGCCTGCCGCCATTGCCAGGTGATTTTTCGCCGACGCCTGGATTTAAGATGCGCGCATGAAACTCGACCGCTTCGATCGCCAACTGCTCAATCTGGTGCAGGAAGACGCCGGCCAGACCGCCGAGCGCCTGGCCGAACAGGTCGCGCTGTCGCCCTCGGCGATCCAGCGCCGCCTGCGGCGCATGCGCGAGGACGGGGTGATCGTGCGCCAGGCGGCGCTGCTCGACCCCAAGCAGGTCGGCAAGCCGACCTTCTTCATCGTCTCGCTGCAGGTCGAGCGCGAGCGCCCGGAACTGCTGGCGCAACTGCGCCGCTGGCTGTCCGCGCAGGATCAGGTGCAGCAAGTGTTCTACGTCACCGGCGAGGCCGACTTCGTCCTGGTGATGACCGCGCCGGATACGGAGAACTTCGACGCTTTGATGATCCGCATGGTCGAAGACAACCCCAACATCAAGCGCTTCACCACCAATGTCGCGCTCAGCCTGGTCAAACGCGGGCTGACCATTCCGGTGTCGCTGGACGAAGACGACTGAGCCGCGCGCGCGGCGGCACGATCGCGCGGTTTTTCCGCATCGCGCGGCCCCGGGATGCGGCGCAAGCGCGCGGCGGCGCCGCCACACTGGCGGCATGAACGACTCTTGGCTCACCGACCCGGCGCAACTGTGGCCGGATTACCGCCCCACCGGGCTGCTCGATCTGCCCTTACTGGCGCGACGCTGCGGCGTGCGGCGCGTGCTGGCCAAGGCCGAGAACGAACGGCCGCTGGGCAATTTCAAAGTCCTCGGCGGCATGGTCGCCGGCCTGCGCGCGTTGAGCCGGCTGACCGGCGCGGGTTCGCTGGAGCAGTTGCGCCAGGTCTGCGGCGACCTCGCGGCAAAACCGCGATTGATCTGTGCCAGCGACGGCAATCACGGCCTGTCGGTGAGCGCGGCGGCGCAGCGCGCAGGCGCGGCGGCACGCGTCTACTTGCCCGCGGCGGTGTCGCCGGCGCGCGCCGCGCGCATCCGCGCGCTCGGCGGCGAGGTGGTGCGCGTGGACGGCAGTTACGACGACGCAGTGCTGGCCGCGCAGGTCGCGGCGACGCGCGGCGACGGCGTGCTGATCGCCGATACCAGCGCCGACCCGACCGATCCGGTGGTCGCCGATGTCATGGCCGGTTACGGCCTGATCGCGCGCGAGCTGCATGCGCAGTTGCGCGAGCGCGCGCACGAACAACCCAGCCACGTTTTCGTGCAGGCCGGCGTCGGCGGACTCGCCGCGGCGATGGCCGAAGGCTTGCACGCGCAGTTGCGCCTGCCCGCGCGCATCGTCGCGGTCGAACCGCGATCGGCCGCCTGCGTCGCTCGCGCTCTGGCGCTCGCGGCGCCAGTGCGGATCGACGGCGACCTGGACACCTGCGCGGAGATGCTTTCGTGCGGTCTGGCCTCGGCCTCGGCGCTGGCCGTGCTGCAGCGGCACCGGGTGAGCGCGTTGAGCGTCGATGAAGCGCAGTTGTCGGCCGCGCCCGCGCTGCTGCGCGCCGGCGGCGGGCCCGACAGCAGCGCGTCCGGCGCCGCCGGATGGGCAGGGCTGCTGCATGCGGCCGCCGATCCCGCTCTGCGCGATGCGCACGGCCTGGACGCGGACAGCAGCGTGCTGCTGCTGATCACCGAAGGCGCGGTGCGCGAGTAGAACGGCGCGCGCGGCGCGCATCCGTTCGCAAGTAACGCCCTAACCGGCGACGACGCGGCCGCGAACGGCCGCGCCTCGGCATCACCGCCGCGACAGGCAATCGAGCAGAAATTCCACGGTCGCGCGCACACCGGGCAACTGGCCGCGGCGATGCGGCATCACCAGCGTCGTCGTCACCTGTCCCGCGCTCCACTGCGGCAGCACCCGGCGCAGGCGGCCGTCTGCTAATTCATCGCGGCACATGCCCTGCGGCAGCACGGTCACGCCGAGTCCAGCGACCGCGGCGGCGCGCAGCACGCGGCCTTCGTTGGCGGTCATGCGCGCGATCGGTTCGACCTCGATGCGCGCGCCGGCCGCGTCTTCGAGCGTCCACGTCGTGCGCCCGGACAGACCGGTCAGCAGCGCGTCGTACCCGGCCAGATCCTGCGGCCGCTGCGGTTCGCCGCGCTGCGCCAGATACGCCGGCGCAGCGACCACGATGATGGTCTCGACCAGCGCCTGACGCTGGATCAAACCCGAATCGGGCAAGGGCGCGAAATGGCTGCGCACGCCGATGTCGTAGCCCTCCTGGACCAGATCGACCCAGCGATCGCTGACGTCGAGCTGCACATGCAGGCGCGGATACGCCCGCGCCAGCGCCGGCAGATGTTCGGCCAGATAGTCCTGCGCGGTCGGCACGCCGCAGGTGATGCGGACCTTGCCGCTGGGTTCGGCGACGCGGCGGCGCACGATGTTCTCCGCCGCCTCGGTTTCGATCAGCGCCGCGCGCGCGTGCTCGTGGAAGTCGCGGCCAGTGTCGGTGAGGGTGAAGCTGCGCGAGGTGCGGTGGATCAGGCGCACGCCGAGTTCCTCCTCCAGCGCCGCCACCCGCTTGCTGACCGTGGACTTGGGCACGCCGAGCCGGCGCGAGGCCGCGGCGAAGCCGCCGTGCTCGACGGCGGCGGCGAACAGGACCAGATCGTTGAGATTGAGCATGCGCGCAAAGTACACACAGGTGGACTTTGAGTCCACTTCTGCCCGACTACACAGCCAAAGTCCACGAACCTACAGTGACTCCACCGCCGCGACACGCACACCGCCTGTGTCCCGGCCCACTCACTGAGAAGGAAACCCCATGTCCCCGATCCTTTACTACGGCGTCCCCTCCGGCTGCTCGTTCGGCTCCATCGTCGCGCTGGAATGGTCCGGCCTGCCCTACCGGCTGGCGCGGGTGGAGATGCCCGAGATGATCCACACCGACGCCTACCGCGCCATCAACCCGGTCGGCGAGACCCCGGCGCTGCTGACCGAGTCGGGCGACGCCCTGGTCGAAAGCATGGCCATCCTCAACCACATCGGCGCCAACGCCGTCGCCAGCGGCATCGCCTACCGGCAGGGCACGCGCGAGTTCGACGAGCTCAACCGCATGCTCGCTTTCCTCAACACCACCTTCTTCAGCTCCTTCGCATCGCTGTGGCATGTGCTGGAGCACGAAGTGGACGAGGCGACCAAGGCCGCGCTGACCGAGTACGGCCGCGGCCGCGTGGTGCGGGCGCATGAGGAATTGGAGCGCATGCTCGGCGACAGACCCTGGCTGCTGGGCGAACATCGCACCTTGGCCGATGCGTATTTCGTCGGCATCGCCCGCTGGACCAAGTATCACAAGGTCGTCGATCGTCGCGACTATCCGAACTTGCAGCGCCTGTACGACAAGCTGCAGGCCGATCCGGCGGTGGTTTTCGCGCATGCGATCGAACAGCAGCAGCCGGCTCGCAGCAGCGGCGGGTTTGTGGGTGAGGTCGCTTTGGATGAGGCTGTGCGGTACAAGCGGGCGGCTTGATCGGCGCTTGTAGTAAGAGCAAATCCCCCCTGCCCCCCTTTTTTAAAGGGGGGAACGGCAAAAGCGGGGGTGCGCGATCGTGGCGATCGTCGTCGCAGCCGCAGCCGCGGTTATCACCGCAGTTGTTGCGGCCGTTGCCCTTGCCGTTGCCCCCTTTAGAAAAGGGGGCGAGCATCCGCGAAGCGGATGCGGGGGATTTGAGCTGTTGCTGTTGCTGTCGCCCTCAAGCCTCAGCAACAGCCTCAGCCCGCACCAGCGGCCGCCGCTTACCCGGCCGGCTAGGCCACGCATGCCGCAAGATCCGCCAAGTCACCTGCGCGAACTGCTTAGGCAGCGAGCCGGTATCGTAATGCTGGCCATAACGCTCGCAGATCTCCCGAACCTCCACCGCCAGCGTCGCATAGCGCCGCGCCGGGATGTCCGGATAGAAATGATGCTCGATCTGATGACTCAAATTGCCCGTCATCAGATCCATCCACTTGCCGCCGGTAAGATTCGCCGACCCGCGCAACTGACGCAGATACCAATGCCCGCGCGACTCGTTGCGCACCGACTCCTTCGGAAACACTTCCACATCCGCGGTGAAGTGGCCGCAGAAGATCACCGTGTAAGTCCAGATGTTGCGCATCACGTTGGCGATCAGATTGCCGATCAGCACCGGCAGGAAAAACGGCCCGGCCAGCGCCGGAAACAGCACGTAGTCCTTCAACAACTGCTTGCCCATCTTGCGCCCGACCGGCGCGAACTTGCGCCACATCGCCCGATGCGTGGTCTTGCCGGCCAGCCAGCGGCCCACGCGCAGTTCCTGAATCGCCACGCCCCACTCGAACAAAACCGCGAACATCACCGCGATGAACGGCTGCAGCAGATAGAACGCG
Organism: Lysobacter sp. TAB13; assembly: GCF_052113885.1. Lineage (NCBI taxonomy): Bacteria > Pseudomonadati > Pseudomonadota > Gammaproteobacteria > Lysobacterales > Lysobacteraceae > Lysobacter > Lysobacter sp. TAB13. The sequence goes on from NZ_JBFRDR010000010.1 coordinate 9,423, forward strand.
CGCCAGCGCTGCTCGGGGAACACACGCAGCAGGCCGTAGCCGATGTCGTCGTCCATGCCGCGCACGTTGGTCCAGGTGTGGTGCATGTAGTTGTGGGTTTTGCGCCAGTTGTCGCCGGTGGCGACGATGTCCCACTCGTAGGTCTTGCCGTCCAGGTGCGGATCGCGCATCCAGTCGTACTGGCCGTGCATGACGTTGTGGCCGACTTCCATGTTCTCCAGGATCTTCGCCAGCCCCAGCAGCACCGTGCCGGCGATGCAGGCCGGCCAGAACAGCCACGACACGAACGCGCCGCCGATCGCGCCGACGAACAGCAGCAGGCGGCCGAACAGGCTGATGTAGCGCACGGCCGCGACCACGCGGCGGATGTAGTCGGCATCGACCCGGCCCAGTTGGGCGACGGTGCGCGCGCGCAGCGCGTCGAGTTCTTCGCCGAAGCGGTCGAGTTCGGTCGGGGTCAGCGGACGATTGCGGGCAGTGGTCATGAGCGGATCACAGATCGAGGACGAGGTGGCTGGTCGCGCTGTTCACGCACAGACGCAGCGAAGACACCGGTTCGGCCTGGACATCGCCGGTGTGCAGATGACGGGTGGTGCCGGAGGTTTTGCCGCACGAGCAGGTGTTGCACAGGCCCATGCGGCAACCCGAGGGCAGCTTCAGGCCTTGCGATTCCAGCGCGGTCAGCAGCGACTCGCCGCGCGGCAGCTCGACGGTGCGGCCGCTGCGCGCGAGCAGGACTTCGACCGTGCCGGTCTCTTCCAGCGTGCGCGGCGGCGGGGTGAAAGCTTCCGCGGCGAAAGCGCGCGCCTGCGCGGCGCCGGACTGCCGCGCCTGCACGACGAAACCGCCCGGGCCGCAGGCATAGACCTGACGCGCGGACAGATCGCCGACATGCTTGGCCAACAGCGCCGGATCGATGCGGCCGGCGTCTTCGTCGTCGTCGCGCGGTTCCTGCCGGGTCAACAGAAAGCGCACGCGGAAATTCGGATGCCGGGCCGCGATCTCGCGCAGCTCATCGACGAAACACAATTCTTCGCGGCGACGCGCCCAATACAACACGGTCAGCGGCGCCGGCATGCCTTGCGCGGCCAGTTCGCGCGTCATCGCCATCAACGGCGTGATGCCGCTGCCGGCGGCGAGAAACAGCCACGCGCCATCGACGCGTTCGGGCAGCACCATGTCGCCGAAAGCGGCGCCGAGTTCCAGCACGTCGCCGACCTTGGCCTCGCCGTGCAGATGGCGGCTGAGCTTGCCGCCCTCGATCGCCTTGATCGTGATGGCGATGCGGCCGTCGCCGCGCGGCGCGTCCGACAGGCTGTAGCTGCGCTGCACCAGGACCCCGTCGATGCGCGCGCCGACCATCAGATGCTGGCCCGCGCGGGCGCCGCGCCAGTGCCGGTTCGGCGCCAACAGCAGGGTCACCGCGTCAGCCGAGGCCTCGCTGCGGCCGACGATGCGCGCCAGCGAGCGCTCCCAGGACCAGGTCGGATGGAGCCTGGAGGCCCAGAAATCAAAGACTTGCGGAACCACCAGGGGCGCGATGAGCCGTCGCAGACGGCTGTGGGGGCGGCGGGTGGAGGGGCGGATGGCAGCGTTCATGGCCGGAACTATACACATATCCGCACAGATGTGTGCACAACCGTATATTAATTCCGTAACAGAGGTATCATGTGCGCTGCCCGTCTTCGCGCCAGCCATCCGTGAGCCAACGCCTCCATACCGATATCGACGCCGATACGCACCCGGGCCGCAAGGCGACGATCTCCCGTGAGGACCTGATCGCCGCCGCGCTGAAACTGATCGGACCGCATCGCAGCGTGTCCAGCCTGAGCCTGCGCGAGGTCGCGCGCGAAGCGGGCATCGCCCCGAACAGTTTTTATCGCCAGTTCCGCGACACCGACGAACTGGCGGTGGCGTTGATCGATCTGGCCGGCCAGTCGCTGCGCCAGATCGTCGGCGAAGCGCGCCAGCGCGTGGCCGCGCGCCGCAGCATCGTGCGCAGCTCGATCGAAGCGTTCATGGACCAACTGCGCGCCGACGACAAACTGCTGCACGTGCTGCTGCGCGAAGGCACGGTCGGCTCGGACGCGTTCAAGCGCGCGGTCGATCGCGAGCTGTCGTTCTTCGAAGAGGAATTGCGGGTCGATCTGATCCGCCTGGCGGCGATCGACAAGGTCACCCTGTACGAACCGGCCCTGGTCGCGCGGTCGATCACCCGTCTGGTGTTCGCCATGGGCGCCACCGCCATGGACATGCCGCGCGAGAAAGACCCCGAGCTGATCGAGCAGATGAGTGTGATGGTGCGGATGATCCTGGCCGGCTCGCGGGCGATGTCGATGGCGGCGAAGAACGCGGCCAGAAGCGCGGCCAATCGCTGAGCGCGTTGCGGCGCCGGCGCCGCCGCGCGCGGATCAGCGCAGCGGCAATTCGAAGAACGACATCGGCTGCGCATCGGGCGTGGCCAGCAGGCTGGCCAACAACGCGGCGAACTGCCTGGGATCGGGTTCGCAGCCCGGGCCCCAGTTGTAACGGCCGCGCGCGTCGCGCTCGGCGATCATCGTCAGTTCCCTGCCGTCGGGCAGTATGGATTTTTCCAGATAAAACACTCGCACCGGCTGCGGGCGCACGATCGCGGCGAGGAAATACACTTCATTGCGCTGCTGCGGCGTGGGCAGGCTCAACATCAGCATGCTCGGCCCGTCTTCGCCGACGCGCAGGCGATCGATCGCGATGCCGTCCTCGCTGACGCGGTCGTCCTCGGGCAGATCCTCGCCGACCTGCGCCCAGAACTTGCGCAGGGCCTCTACGCCGCCTTCGCCGCCGAACGCGTTGACGAAAGCCACCGGTTCGCCGACTGCGAAATCGGCCAGCAGGTATTTCATTCGCAGATGATGGGCGCGCATGGGCGGACTCGATCGATATCGCGGGAAAGAAGTCTTGGACGGCTTATCGGCGAATCAGCGCGCGGGCCAGATCCGGTCGACCAGATCGCCGACTTCCACCGGTTTGCCGACGCTCTGCGCGGCCTGATCCCACTGCGGCGGCAAGGGCTTGTCCTGCGCCGGCGCGCCGCCCCACAGCGAGGTGTTCATCGCGAACACCACTACCCCGCCCTTGGGTTCGAACGGGCGCACCGCTTCCAGCGCGGCGCGGAAACGTTCCTGGGTCGGCGCCGGCAGAGCGGGCTTGAAGTCGAACCACACCTTCGATTTGCCGCCGGGGCGTACCGCGACCACGAAGTAACCGCTCGACGGCGCGCCGCTGTTTTCCTGCGCCGACACCGCGCCGGCCGCGGCCTGCAGGGACTTGATGTAGGCCGCCATGACTTCGACGCTGCCGATGCGCTCGCGCAGCACCTGTTCGGGCTGCAACAGGGTCAGCGAATTGGTCTTGTAGGCCGGCGCCGCCGCCGTTACCGCGCCGCCGATCAGCAGCGCCGCGAGCATGATCCATCCGCGCATTCCGGCACCCCCTGTCCTGTCCCCGATGGCGGCTACTTTGAGCCTCGCGGCGGTGCGCGCGCAAGCAGCGGCTCCGAGCCCCGTCGCAGACCCGCCAACGCGACTAGCGCAGATCCTTGACCACGATACCGCGCTTGCGCAGACGTTCGACGATCTCCCAACCGTGGTACTTCCACAGATCGCCGGCCACCACCGCCTCGGTGCTGCCGTCGTCGTAGGTTGCCGTCCACACTTCCTCGCTCACCCGCCGGCCGCGCCGCGCCGTGCGTTCGCGCACGCTGATCGCGATCTCGCGCACCCGCGCCAGATCGAAACCTTTCGGCCCGTAGTCGGGCATGAACCAGATCCCGTGCGGCTGCTCCAGGCGTCGCTCATCCAGCGTCACCCGATCGAAAAACATCCCCGGCGCCATCACCCCGCCGACCAGCGCCGCCATCAGGAAACATACGAAGGCGAAACGCAGCGACAGCTTTTGCTTATGGCGCCGCTTGATGAAGAACACGCCCAGGGCGGCCAGCGCCAGGGCGACCGCTGTTACTGCCAGCGGGATGTAGAGCGCGAGCTTGTAGGTCATTGCAGGGCGTTCCTGAGCAAGGCGGGCGGTGATCCGGCGCGGATGTTCGCATGCGTGCTTACGCGGCGCCGCTAGGGAAAACCCCACGCGACAGGCGTCTGCCAAGCATCACGTTCAGACCGCGCCCCGCCCCGGCTGCGCCAGTTCGATCCGTTCGAGTATCGCGCTCCAGATCGCCCGGGGCGGCGCCGCGGCGTAGCCCGATTCCTGTGCGTCATTGCATTCAATGACGATCCAGCGACCGTCCGCGGCCCTGGCGATATCGACCACAAGGAACGGCACTTGCAGGCGCCGCGCCGCTTCTTGCGCCAGCGCGAGTCCGACGTCGATATCGTCGCAGGCATAGTCGGCCGCCTGATACCAATAGCGCCCCCACCCAACGCAATGCCCGTGCCACCAGAAACTGCGGAACTCCATCGACGCCGGCACCTTCCCGGCGATACCGCCGGCCACCGGCTGCAGCGGCACGAACTCGCGCACGACCGGCCGCTGCCAATGCAGCACCGGATCGCGGCGATATTGCTCGGCCGCCCATACGTATTGGTCGCGATCGCGAATGATCGACAATTTCAGATTGTGCTTGTTGGTCTGACGCGAGCCCTTGAGGAAGATCGGCCAGGAAAACTCGCGCTCTATCTCCGCCGCGTCCGGCAATTGTTCGAAAATCCGCGTGCGAGGCGTCATGTCGGCCAGTAGCGGATACCACGCCGCCAACTCGCTGGCCCGCTCGTGTTGCTCGGGCGTATTGACCGGACGCAAGCCCCAATCGAGCTTCTCCTGGTACTGCGCGGCATAGTCCTCGACCGCGCCGATGCGCAGGACACAAGGTTCGTCGCCTTCGAAAAATGCCGGATGACTACAGCGGAAATACAGTTCGAAATCGAAGTCGTAAGCCGCGACGCCGACCGGCGCGCTGACGACCGTCAACTTGTCTTCCAATAATGCGATCCGCAGCATGGTCGTGTCCCTACGATGGCCGCGGACGCTATCTCGCGTCGCGTGCTCTGGTGGGGACGATAACGTCTGGCCTGGAAAAAGCCACTGCGGCCGTGGTTGATCCGGTTTGTGGCATCGTTATGCGTGCGGTTGAAGAGCAAATCCCCCGCGCGTTCGGGTACCAATAGACTTCGCATTCGCGCAGCGCGCAGCCCCCTTTTTCAAAGGGGGCGAATTTACGCGCTTGTTTGTGGCTCGAGTCTGCCGACCCGGCCGTCAGGGCAAGTACTTCAACGCATTATCCGCATCGGACTGCGACAGCCGTCCGGCCTTCACCGCATCGCCGATCGCGGCGCGGGCGGCGCCGCTCCACAGATCGCCGTAGCCGGAAATGAACTGGGTGAAGCGTTCCAGGCGGCCGTCCTGCTGCAGCCGGCCGATCATCTCGGCGCGGTAGGCCGGGTCGCTGTGATTCTTGAGGTCGTTGCCCAGGCTCATTTCCCAGGTCGTGCTGAAGCCGTCGCGCTGGTAATCGCGCACCGCCGCGTCGCGCTGTTCGGCCGCCTTGCCGAACAACTCCGGCGATTGCTGCTTGGCATACGTCCCGGCCGTCGGATAGACGTTCTCGACGAAGCCGCGCAGTTGCTGCGCATACTGCTCCGGCGAGGGATTGGCGTTGCTGCGCTGGTTGAACAGGTCCCAGGCGAATTCGGAATTGTCCTGCGCGAGTTTCTCCGCGAAGGGCTGCACTTCCGCGCCGGTCAGGCCGCAGGCCTTGGCCGCATCGACGAAGGCCTGCGCGTGTCCGGGCGAGAACGCGATGCCCGGCTGCGACTTGATCAACGACTGCACCTGCTCGGGCGTCATGTTCAAGTCCTTGGTCATCTCGTACAGCTTGGAACCGCTGGCGACCATGTTGTCGATGATCGCAGGATCCACGCCGGCCTCCTTCAACAAGCCACGGATCTCGTCGCGGCGTTCGCCGCCGTTGATCATCTCGCCGATGAAGCCGCCGACGCCGGAGACGATGCCGCCGATGCCGGCCACGATCGCGCCGGGAATCGCGGTGGGCGGGAAGCACTCAAGCGCGCTGCCGAGCACGCCGATGGTGTCGCCGAACAAGGCGATGGCGTAACCGACGTTGCCGTCCTTCGCCTCGCCGAAGCTGTGCACGAACGAGGCGGTGTTGGCGATCAGGCCCAGCCCGGGCGCCAGCTTGGCGGCGAAACCGGCCGCGCCGGTGAAGGTGCCGGCGTACTGCGCCAGACGCCCGCTCTCGGCCAGGCCGTTGAGCGCGCCGGAAATCAGGCGCGCGCCGTTTTCGCCGGCCTGGGCATAGCCCTTGACCGCGTTGACGTAGTCGCCTTCCTTGCCCGCGGCCGTCGCCGACACCGCGCCGAGCACGACGCCCGCGCCGGCGAACGCGCGCATGGTCGGCGAGGCATCGTTGTAGAGCTTGGAGTAATAGTCGATCGCCTTGAAATCGCCCTTGGCGAAGGCGTCGAGGACTTTCTGTCCCTCGCTGAAATCCTTGTAGCCGCCCCACGCCGGCACGCCCTTGCCGATGGCGTCCATCAAGGTGGTGAACTGCGCCTGCGCGGCGCTGACGCTGCCGTCGTTCTTGGCCAGCAGTTCGGCCATCGCCGAGGACGACGCGTTGGTCAGCACCTCGCCGTTGAGATCGGTGAACTTCGCGAACGCCGCGCCCAGGGCCGAATCGGGAACGCGCTGCACATCGGCCAGATATTGCAGGGCGGTGATGCCGTGGCCGCTTTCGGCCAAGGCGATGACCGAGTCGTGGACCTGCTGCGCGACTTCGGGATCGCGCACCGAGGCGTCGAGCACGGCGTCGCGATTGCTCGCCAGATAATCGTTGAGCGCCTGCGAGGTCTGGATCGCCTTGTCGTAGGTCGGCTTGTGATCGGGGTCGTTGCGATACGCCTCGATGAACTTCGCCTGCTGCTGCGGCGTCAGCGGGCCGGCTTCGGCCAACAGTCCGCCGAGTTCCTTGTCGAGCTTTGCCGCATCGTCCTTCGCGCTCTTCTGCGCGCCGCTCAGATCATCGACCTTGCCCGCGACCGCGCGCGAGGCATCGGTCGGCCCGACCTGCGGCAGGCCGATGCGCTGCGCCACATCGGTCCAGACCGGATTGGTCGCTGCATCGCTGCGGATGTCGCTTTCCTTCAGCGTGCCGCGCTGCAAACCGGCATCGACCAGATTGGCGAACGCATCGCGACGTGCGTCGCCCTGCGCGTCGGCGCCCCAGCTGTATTTGCCTGAGGCGTCTTTCTGGAACAGGCTGCCCGGCATGGTGCTGGCACCGGCCTGCAGTTCGCCGCCGTCCCTCGACAGCCGCGCCAGTTCGCCCAGATAGGCCTGATCGTTGGGATGCGCCTTGGCCAGTTCGGTCAGCTGATAGGTCGAGGTGATGCCGGTGCCTTGCACCTGATCCTTGTAATCCTGCTGCGCCTGACTGACCTGCTGATCGACCGGCACGCTCGACACCGGCGCCGAACCGTCGGCGGGCTTGCCGGCGGACAAGTTGGCGTATTCCTCGCGCACCGTCGCCGGGCTGCGCGTTTCCACCGCATCGTTGACCGTGTCCTTGCCGAACACCGATTCGACTTTCACCAGTTGCGGCGCGTCGAGCTTGGTCGCCAGATCGTTGACGAAATCGGTGCGGTCGCTGACCGACATCGCCTCGACGTCGGTCTTCAGCTGCGCCTGTTGCTCCGGCGTCATCTGCTTGATCGCGGCGTTGGCCTGCGCCGGATCGGCCTTCTTCAACTCCGGCGGCGTCGGCGGCGGGGGCGGAGGCGGCGGCGGGATGTAGGGAGTGCGGTCGTCGATCATCATGACCATGGCGCGGGCCTTATGCGGTGTGACGGACCGCATCAGCGTATGGCGTCGCCCGGCCCACTGATACTGGGGGCACCCCTAGTCCGTCGCTGTTTTTCCTGTTCAGCTTCTGCCCGTGCCCTGTCGGATGGCGGCCTATCGCTGCAGCGCATTCGGCCTCAGTCCAGGTCCACAGCTTCCGGCATCCGGTGATGCACGCAGCCCACCAAGCCGCCATCGCCTTTTTCCCACGCCTCGAAACGATGGCGCACGCCGGCGGCCGTCAACGCCGCCGACACCAAACCGGCATGGGTCAAGAGGCGCTGCAGATCATGATCGTCCGCATCGAGTTCCGGATCGTCGATGTCGCCGCCGTAGAGCTGAAAACGAAAACGCCGGCCGTCGATCCATGCCTGCACCGCGTAGGGGCGCTCCTCTACTTCCAGACCGTCCGCCTGCAAGATCCGCAGCATGTCCTGCTTGCTCGGCCACGGATCGCAGTAGGCATAAAGGTAATAGTTGGGGAACGGCTCGCGCGGCTCTGGCACGGACGATTCGGCCGACGGCAGCCTCCGGCCTGACCTCGCCGTTATCCAAGCCTTGAATCGGGTCAGCAAGGTGGGCGCGGACAGAACGGCGGGGCCTGGACGAAACGATACTCAGCACTATGCCTCAGTACGGCCGGGCCCGGGATGTTGCGCCGCGCGACGTACTGCGAGCCCACGCTAGACAGGCGCATGCGGGTATACGAGGACGATTCGCGGAACAAACCAAGCCGCACGCGATGGGCATCGCGCTCGTTCATACAGCGTCGCTCGACGCCGTGATCCCAGGCGGTCATGCGACTGAAACGCGGGTCCCGCAAAGTGTGGCTCCCTCGATCCCCCGATCCCGAGCCCTCCATGCGCCAGACTCCGAATTCCGTCACCGCCACCGTTCTCGGCGGCGCCATCTTCACCGCCCTCATCGCCCTGCCCGTGCTGGCCGCGCCCAAGCAGGCCGCGCCCAAGGCGCCGGCCCGCCAGGAAAGCGCGCAGCGCTGGTTCGAGGAAGGCGCGCAGACCGCGCGCGACGGCGCCAACCTGCGCCCGAGCCCGTTCAAGGCCAAGAACGTCATCCTGTTCGTCGGCGACGGCATGGGCATTTCCACCATCGCCGCCGCGCGCATCCGCGAAGGCCAGCTCAAGGGTGGCAGCGGCGAAGAGAATTCGCTGTCGTTCGAACGCCTGCCGTATGTGAGCCTGTCCAAGACCTACTCGGTCGATGGCCAGACGCCGGACTCGGCGCCGACCATGACCGCGATGATGACCGGCATCAAGACCAACCAGGGCGTGCTCAGCGTCACGCAGAAAGCCAAGTACAGCGACTGCGCCTCCGCGCGCGGCCAGGGCGTGGTCACCATGCTGGAGCTGTCCGAGGCCCTGGGCCTGGCGACCGGCATCGTCAGCACCGCTCGCATCACCCACGCCACTCCGGGCGCGACCTACGCGCATACGCCCAACCGCGATTGGGAAAGCGACGCCGAGCTGTCCGCCGAAGCCAAGGCCAACGGCTGCAAGGACATCGCCCGCCAGCTGGTCGAATTCCCCTACGGCGACGGCCTGGAAGTCGCGCTCGGCGGCGGCCGCAGCTATTTCCTGCCCAACACCGTGAGCGATCCGGAAGACGCCGGCGCCGCCGGCCGCCGCAAGGACGGCCGCAATCTGCCGCAGGAATGGGCTGCGCGCTCGGCTTCGCCTTACGTGTGGAACAAGGCCCAGTTCGACGCCGTCGATCCGCGCCACACCCGCCACCTGCTGGGTCTGTTCGAACGCTCGCACATGGAATACGAACAGGACCGCCCGAACGACAGCGGCAAGGAACCGAGCCTGGCCGACATGACCTCGAAGGCCATCGACGTGCTGGAAGCCAACAGCCGCAAGGGCTACTTCCTGATGGTCGAAGGCGGCCGCGTCGATCACGCGCACCATGCCGGCAACGCCAGCCGCGCGCTCACCGACGCCATCGCCCTGTCGGACGCGGTGCGCAAGGCGCTGCAGAAAACCTCCGAGCGCGACACCCTGATCATCGTCACCGCCGACCACAGCCACACCTTCACCGTCGCCGGCTATCCCGATCGCGGCAACGACATCCTCGGCAAGGTCGTCACCAACGGCCAGTTGGCGCTGGACAAGAACGGCAAGCCCTACACCACGCTGGGCTACGTCAACGGCCCCGGCTACCGCGGCCCGAACGCGCGTCCGGACCTGACCGCGATCGACACCACGCATCAGGATTACCTGCAGGAAGCGACCGTGCCGCTGGGCGATGAAACCCACGCCGCGGAAGACGTCGCCATCTACGCCCGCGGCCCCGGCGCGCATTCGTTCCAGGGCGTGGTCGAGCAGAACACGATCTTCCACGTGATGGCGCAGTCGCAGCGCAACACCAGCATCTTCCTGTGCACCCTGCTGGGCCAGTGCGGCAACGGCCGCGGCCGTTCGGTGATCACCGCGCCGCTGATGGAAGAAGACCTGCGCACGGGCATGGCGCGTCAGTCGGCCAAGCTCTGATGCGCAGCCGATTCACTCCGCTGACGGCGGCGCTGTCGCTGTCCATCGCGGTGTCCTTCGCGTTCGCCGGCCCCTCGCGGGCCGGCGGAGCGACGCAAAGCGGCGACGATACGAAGTACGCCGCGGCGGCCGTCGTGCCGGCGCCGGCGTCCGCTTCGCAGGCGCTGGTAGCGCAGTACCAGGTCCGCGACGCCAAGGGCGAGCGGACCCTGGTACTGGTGCGCTCGGCCGACCGTATCGAATACCGCATGCAGGGCGAGCCGGTGGAGCTGTGGCGCAAGACGCCCGACGGCATCGCGCGGCTGGAACTGTTCGCCAAGGAACAGCGCAGCGTTTCGTGGTCACCCGGCGATCTGCGCACCATCGGGCAGATGCCGCAGTGGCCGCAACTGGCCAGCCTGATCAACCCTGAGCTGCGCACGGTGCTCAAGCGCGACGGCCAGACCAAGGCCCTCGGCATCACCGCCGCGCGTTACAACGGCGAAAGCGCCGAAGGCCAGCCGATCGCGCTGGAATGGATCGAAGCCGACGCCCTGCCCGCGTACTACCGCACCGGCAAGCGCAAGGCCAAGACCGGCGAACCCGGTCTCTACGAACTGCGTCTGCGCAAGCTGGACCGGGTGAGCGCGGATACGGCGTTCACCGCGACCATCGACTACCGCGAGACCGATTACGCGGATCTGGGCGATATGGAACTCGATCCGTTCGCGGCGAATTACGTGAAGCAGCACAGCGGCCATACGCACTGAAACAACCGGCCTGTCGGCGGCATCGAACCGCCGCAGGCCGATGCCGCCGCAGCCGATCAATTCGCGGCAACATCCGCCAGCGACCACTTGAGCACGACGAAGCCGGAGGAATCGCCGGGCACGTGCCTGCGCTCGCTGTCGCCGATGACCACAGCCTCCAGCCTCCACGGCGAACGCGGATAGCGGAACAGCGCCAGATGGCTGCCGTTTTCGTCGAACGCGCCCAACTCCGGCATATCGGCGCAATACGGATTCGACGGCGACTTGTTTTCGCCGGGCTGTTTTTCTCCGGCCTGGAAGTCCCCGTGCAGGCAGCGGCTGCTCTTGCTAGGCACCCAACCCATCGCCAGCGCCGCCTTGCGGAAATCGGCGTAGCCGGCCCCGGCGGCGAGGTTCTTTTTCGACCTCTCGATGAAGCCTTCGATCGTTTCGGCGCGGGGTCGGCCCGGCTTCTTGTCGGTCGCGGGCTCGCAGGCAGTCAGCGCCAGGCAGATCAGCGCCAGCGTCGGCAGACGAAAATTCATCGGGAACTCTCCATGTATCTTTAGCCGAGCCGATGCCCGGACATCGCACCAGCGGGTTCGCGATTATCCCGCCGATGCCTCGACGGACGCATCGCCCATTGCGCGCACAGGCAACCCGCCCGTGAGCAACGCCATGCCGCGCCGCCCCGGCGCCATCACCATGCCGGTGGTGACCAGCAGGAAGCGCTCAAGCTCCAGCGACACGCAACTGACCACGCAGAACGCATCGCCCTCGCGGTGATGGACCAAGTGATGCACGTCGATGCCGCGCGCGGCCAAGGTGGCGATCAGTTCGCGCAGCAACGCCGACGGCGGCTGTCGTTCGCGTTGCGGGTACGACCAGTCCGCCTGTCGCATGCGCTGCCGATCCACCTGGAAATAAGCGCAGGCGCGCAGCTTCGGGTACTCACTCAACGCCTGCAGCACCTGCCGGCTGTACTCGCCCACGGTGGCCAGACGCTGCCCGACCAGCACCGTCTGCACCAGTTCGGTCAGCGCGCGGATCGCCGCATGGCCGGCGTACAAGGACGCACCGTAACCGCTCGGGAATACCGTTTCGCCGTCGAGGATTCGATCGGTGGTGGCGATGAACGCCGGCACGCCGAGATCGCTGGTCGCATCGATCAACAACACTTCGCGGCCCAGTTGTTCGCTGGCGGCGGCGTGCACCGCCGCGACCGATTCGGGCAGCGAGCCCGGATCGACCCAGGCGCCGAAACTCGAAGCGTCGCCCAGATAATGCGCGAGCAAGAACAACGACCACGAATCGCGTTCGACCAGCTCGCCGATCGCATGCACCACCGCTTCTTCCAGGCTGGCGCCGATTGCGGTGCCGCTGTTGGAGCCATAGCGGATCACGCTGGCGTAGTCGAAATCGTCGCCCGGCAACAAATCGGCCAGCGCATTGGGCCGGCACAGGAATGCCGGCACAGCGAGCGCATCGTTATCGCTTTCATCGAAAAACCGGCGATAGCGCAGACAACTCAGTTGCCGTGTGCCCTGCCGGCCGAACTCGGCAACGAACGGCAACGCGGCATAACGCGGGTCGGCGAACAGTTGCGCGGCGGCGCGCAGTTCCGCGCGCTCTTGCGGCGCGCAGCTGTTCGCGTAGATATGCTCCACCGCTTCGTACAGCGCGCCGACCCGCGCCGCCTCGGGCTCGCCCTTGCCGAAGCCGCTGCCGATGGCCTCGCCGTCGGCGTCGTGCACCATGCACAGCGCGCCTTGCAGCCCCGAATCGGTACTGTCGATGCGCGCGCTCCAGCCTTGTTGGGCGACAAAGGCCCTCATTACTCGCTCGGCCTGGGCCAGCGACCGCTCGCGTTCCAACGGAATCATGCCCGCGCTCCTTGCGCCATGGGTTCGCAAAAACGAAGCGGCCCGGCCTGAGCCGCGCCGCTTCGCTCACACGCTCGCCGTTTACTTGGCGAGCAGATCCAGGATCGCCTTCTCTTCCGGCGTCGGCGCCGGCGCCTGGTTCTGACTGACCTGCTGCTGCGCAGCGATGGCCAGGGTGACAGGCGTCTTGACGATGGTCGTTCCGATCAATTTCTTCATACAGTCCCTCGTAGGTGTTGGTGCAAGCGACAAATCCCCGCAGCGCCGGGCCATGGCGCCGGTGTGAACCGCGCGCCTGCGGCGGCCTGCCAGTCAGCAATACGCCGGCCGTGACCGGGGCGTCAATCACAACCAGACCGCAGGCTGTGCGGTTGTGCGACTGCAGCCACAGATTCGCGGCTTTTCGCCGGGGCCGGCGGGTTCACCTGCGGCGTCCTTGCCCGCGGCCGATGCCTGGGGCCGATGCAGCTGGGAACCGCATTCGCAGCGGTCCGGCATCGTCTACGATCAACAGAACACCCTCAGCCGATCGTCCGCCCATGACCGCGCTCAACCTGCGAACCGTCGAAGCCAAAGCCTTCGTGCCCGCCCGCGATTTCGAGTTATCGAAGCGCTTCTACACCGCGATCGGTTTCTCCATCCCCTGGTCGTCGGACGATCTGGCCTACGTCCATCACGGCAACTGCAGCTTCTTGCTGCAGCAGTTCTACCTTGCCCAGCACGCGCAGAACTTCCAGATGCATCTGCTGGTGGAAAACGCCGACGACTGGTGGCGGCATCTGGCCGAGCAGAACATCGCGCAGACCTTCGGTGTGGACATCGGCGCGCTCGAGGATCGGCCGTGGATGATTCGCGATTTCACCCTGGTCGATCCGACGGGGGTGTTGTGGCGGATTGGGCATAACTTGCCGGTGTGATGGCCAGGCGATTGCGCGAGGGCTTGCAAGCTGGCGTTGGAACTTAAGTTGCAGCTAACGCCGCCACGCACGCATCACCGCTCAGACTTTCATCCCCATCGCCTTTTGTTGATCCTGGACGTGTTCCGTTTGAGCCAGCGTAGACGCCGATACCTGCAAGTCCGAAAGCTTGCGTAACGAATCCTCGACCGGCACCTGTGCCGCTGCCTGCCCTGCCACATCCGCACGACGGCTTGCAGGATCGGACAGTTCACCCGCCACAGCGAACACATGCCGTCCCGAGCCGTCGAGCGCCGGCCCTCCGACTACGACATGATCGGGGCGTTCAATGCCTTGTCGGCGACACTCGACCGCCAGACAGGCGGCGATGCGATCCAACTCCGCCTCGGGCGGTACTGGGCCGTGGCTCGCGAACGCCTGCGGTAAACGCTCCCTCACGGTGGTTACCAAGGGCTCGGCGCCTGTCGATGACGGCACCGCGGAAAATGTGGGTTCGATAGGCCGACGACGCTCGGCCGCCTCTTCGATCTGTTGCGGCGTCAATGGCGCGCATGGACGATTCTCCGATCCACTGCCGAACGGATGCGGCATCGGCGCATAAGGTAGTCCGGGCGACGGAATGCCCTGCAGGGCCGGGTCGAACGGTTCCGGCGCGCGCGCCGGCACGCTCTGCAGCATCTCTCGCCCTATGTCGCCTGTTTCCGGCAAGCATTGTTCGCGTTGGTAATCCAGCACCGCGCGCTGCATGGTCAAGCGATAGACGCCGTCGGCCACCAATGGCTGTCCATCGGCGCCAACGTAACCCAAGCCGTTCAAATGTTCTTGCACGTCGCGAACCCGCGTACCGGACTCGCCCAAGCGCAATGTACCGTCGTCCAAAACCGGACGGGGTCGCGTACCTTCCCGCAGCTCAGGCTCCAGCTTGAGCCGACCTTCCACAAGATCAGCCACATAGTTCTCGAACTGGCGCTGGTAGCGAGTATCCATCTCCAGATGGACATGTTTTCCCTTCGTCCTGACTTCGTCTTGCACGCCGAGCGTCTGCCCATAGGCGACGTTCTTACCTTCCAAATCAGGAATCCTGCTCATGTGACGCACACGAGCAATCAAGTCGCCGCCTTCCCGATCGTAGATATCGACCAATCCCTCGGCATGGCTGACTCGCTTCACATAGCCGTCCATCGGAGACGGCACATCCACGTCCCTACCGGCGCCGCGCGGCTTCGATGAGTCTTCAAGAAGGAAATCTTTCTTCGACAACACCTGATCGGGTTTCAGACCACGGTAATCGTTTCCGTTGCGAGCGATCTCCACTTCCTGGACTTCTCCGCCAATGAATGCATGAAGACGACCCGCTTGCCCGTTCACGACCAAACCATCGCGAAGGACCGCATGACGATTGTCGCCGGGATGATGAGTCGTGAGGCTGTCGAAATCCGTCACAGCTTCATTTCGCTGCAGGCCCGTCGGGCCTCTGGGCGGGCCAAGTTGCTCAACCCGATAGGATGTTCCTTCGTTGTTATCCATAACGTGCGACTCCGTTTTTTGACTTCACAAAAACAACATTACTTAGGTGGAGCCTCGTACTCGCGTTGCTTGCGGCACTCATCAGGCCATTTGCAATCGACGATCGACTCAAGTTCCCAGTGTTGGCTGAAGTGCCAGCACCCCGATTTCAATTCGTAGGTATCGATACCGCCCTTGTCGTACTCAACGTCGTACTGAGCATCGGAGACCCGATGAATCCGGAAGTTACGCAGCTGCGCATAAGACGTCGGCTTCTCGTCGATATCGATGCTGGTCCAGTGTTGTCCCTGCTTGAGCTTCTTTCCCACCCACACGAACTTATCCGTGGCAGCGTCATATCGATACCTCACTCTCGCCGGACCGGGCTCATCGTCGATCACCCACTTGGGATTAGCCGGATCGCCCGGTTGGCTATTGTGCTTCCAGTAGTACGGATACTTGTGCTTGACCGGCTTGGATGAGAACGCATCCTGAAGGTTCGCGTCGTTAGCGAATGCCTTGAGGAACCCTTTGAAATCCGCAGATGGACAAGCAACCGCGGTCGCGGCCGGCACCAGCGAAGAATCAGTAATTCCGCTGGGTGCCGTGCTGGATGCTGCCTCATTGGAGACGGCGTTTCCTACCGCATTGCCGTTGCATCCCAGCAAGCAAATCGCAACCAGAGCAGTGAATGGACAAAACACGCTCCAATGCATCACGGGCCTCGATTGAATCGAGTGCTTCTCCAAGCGGACCATGCACTTTCTCCTATGGCACCAGAGGCAACCTTACGCTGCCCCTGGCCGCTACGTAAGCATCTGTTGAATGTAAATGAAATATTACGTATCGCATGCGCACATCGTGTGCATCGAAGTTCCGTGTAACGCGATACAGGTCAAACACGTCGCCCTGCCGTCACCTGATTCAACAACGGCGCAAACCGGCAGCGTCGCAACTAAAAGCTCCGCTTGTGGCTGCAAGGTCTTTCGAACTGATGACCGCATCAGGCTGTGCGACGTGTGGTGCCTGTACCGCGTGCGGATCGGACACGAGCGGTCGGCGGACTTACCCGCACCTTCAATTCAGCCGCGAGGCGACGCTGCTCGGTCTCAGGCAACAGGCCGAAAGCAAGGATCACCTCGGCCAGATCGGCGTTGTCAGCATAGAGGTAGGCCAAGGGAACGCCGAGCGTTTCGGCCCAGTGCCGGGCAGATGCTAGATCGGCTTCGGTTGCGGCGAACACGAAACGTTGAATCAGTGTAGTGGGTGACGCTTGCGATGCGACGACTGACATACGCGGCTCCTTCCGAACGTTGATCTGGCTCTTCGTAGTGATCTAAGTAGAGATCACTGGAGACCTTACATCCCGTTTTGGGGTACTTCAACCCATTTTGGGATATGCGCAGGAAGAAAGAAGCAGCGATCCACACTGAGAGTGGACTGAGGGTGCACAGGTGATTATTTGCGGGACTTAGCGACCTGTCGGATCACATCGCCTGGGTCGACATCGAGGCAAGCGCACACAAGCATGAAGTCGATGACGTCCAACCTACGTTCGCCCAGCTCGTACTTAGAGACGAACGATTGTGCTCGGTGCAACTTCTCGGCAACCTGGGTCTGAGTAAGACCCGCGCGCTCACGAGCCTCTACCAACAACTGGCGCAGATGCAGGTATTCGGGCTTGTTGAGGACTGTCGGCACCTCAAAAGCCTAAAGCCCGAAACGGAATAACCCATTTTGGGCTTGAATAGCGTCTTACGGCACCTTAGCGCGACACTATGCTTTCATACCCCTCAAACCAGCCCAACACGCCCCTATGCCTACACAAACCACGAAGATAACCCGACCC
Source organism: Lysobacter sp. TAB13 (assembly GCF_052113885.1). NCBI lineage: Bacteria > Pseudomonadati > Pseudomonadota > Gammaproteobacteria > Lysobacterales > Lysobacteraceae > Lysobacter > Lysobacter sp. TAB13. The sequence continues at coordinate 26,667 of NZ_JBFRDR010000010.1, forward strand.
TCCGAGTTTCAGTCGGAAGCGGAACTCGTGGAAAAATTTGTGCATATATTGAGCAAGAAACGCTCACAGTTTGGGAGCGTTAAAGTGACGACCGAGTGGGATCACGCATCCGGACTTGTAGATGTCCTTGCACTTGACCGGTCCAAGTCACTAATTGCGTTTGAGGCGAAGCTAACTCATTGGAAAAAGGCTTATCATCAGGCCTACCGAAATACCGCATACGCGAATCGAGCTTACGTTCTACTGCCTCATAGCATTTCGCATCGCGCACTGCGCAGCAAAGAAGAATTTGAGTACAGGGGGATCGGCCTATGCAGCTTCGACGGGAAGCGCATAACCATACTAATAGAGGCATCAGAGCAGGAGCCTCTTTTGGCATGGATTCGACGAAGAGCTCTTATGCACTTCAACGAGCTTGCGAATGAACAACGACATCGACATGAAGAAAGTCGCTGTCGAGATATGCGCGCAGCGAGCATTTGAATTTCTAGGTGATTTGGGCAAGGGCTCTTTTAAAAGCGCATTCCTTGTCAAATCTCAAGAACAAGAGCTGGCCCTTAAAATTGCGCTCGTTTCCGGCAGTGTAGACAGACTAATACGTGAAACAGAAGCGTTAATTGGTTGCGCCCACAAGAACATTGCGACTTTACTTTCTGCATTTCCACTTGAAAGTCAAGGCCGCACCATGTGGGTCACTATTGAGAATCTTATCCCTGGCGGAACTCTAGAGGCGAAGCTATTAACCCGTTCGATATCGCCAGATGAAGTACGTTACATCGGATTGTGCCTAGCCGACGTGCTTGACCATCTCAATGATCGCCGACTTGTTCATCGAGACATTAAACCAGCAAATATTCTTTTTGCGTCTGATGGTCAGACCCCGATCCTGACAGACTTTGGCGTGGTCCGAGTATTGGATCAGCCCTCTTTAACAAGAGATTTCGTTGGATTTGGGCCGGGCACGCCAGCTTACGCAGCGCCCGAACAGCTAAACAATGAAAAGCAGCTGATTGATTGGCGCACAGATCAATTCGGACTTGCAGTGGTGCTCGCTGAATGCTTGCTAGGACACCACCCATTCATGAGAACTGGTGGAAGCATCCAGGAAGCAATCATCTCCGTTGGCTCCAGGCACGCGCTACCGCCAGAAAACCAGAAGGCACTTTGCGACTTACAGTTTTCCGCACTAGTAAACGCACTCTCACCCTGGCCAATAGCAAGATATCGACGGCCACAAGATTTAATTTCTGCGCTATCCATATAAGGACATCTAGATGGCCATGTATCTACAGCTTGGGCACGATTCTTGGAACTTACTTGAAGAGAGCATCGGAGAAAACTACGCAGGCATAGTACTGAGCCCTGTCAATGATGGCCCTGCCTACACGAATGATCGTCTGAAGCGGCTAAAAGGCGCGCGGCAAAGGTATGAGGTCATTCTCGACCCTCAGCTTTACAACCCCGCCAGCCAGAAAGGCAAACTCAGCGAATGGAAGTTCTGCACATCTGATTTCGAGACTGCCGACAAGAGCGACATAAGCTGGTGGAACAATAGAGCCATAGAAATAGTAGAGGAGGCCAGCACAATCGGCGCAAATGCAATTTGCTCCCCAGCATTCTTGGATAGAAAATACTCGAATGAGTACTATCGCTTTATCGTTGACATTGCTGACAACGCACGCAGACTCGCAGCCGCTAATGGAATCGACACGCTTCTGACCGTAGTCATTCCGCTATACGATCTTTCGAATGACAACAGACCTGCCGAAATCGCTTCAATTCTCAGCAGCTCGAAATGCGACCGAATTTATCTAACTTTCCTAGTTGATGACATTCCACAACGTCAGCCGTTAAGAGATCAATCGGCACTCGCAGCGGCTGTTTATTTCATTCGATTACTAAGTAAGCACATGAGAGTGCAAGTATCTTTTTGCGCTCACGACCTTGTCCTATGGAAGTCAGCAGGGGCTGCAGATATTTCCTCTGGAAAATACATGAACGTGAGAAGATTCTCCCCCTCACGATGGGCTGAAGAAGAAACAGAAGGTCGAATCATTTCTTACTGGAACGATGAAAAACTTCTTACCTTAACTCGTGACCAGGAAGCCCTACGACTTGATAGAGAAGGATGGCACTCCGCCATAAACTTAGCTGACAACCCGGTAAGCGCCGAGATCCTTGCAATATTGAGATCGGGCACAGGCAAGCCATGGCTGAAGCTTTCGTGGCTGCAATTTCTACACTGGTGCTCAGCTACCGAAGCAAAGATTCAGGATTTGCAGACTGGAGAACAGATTCTCGAAAACAGCTACCAAGACTGGGCAAAAGTCATAAATGACGTGAGACTGCTTTTCACAGATCGCTTCAACGATGGCACCCACGTAACAGGGTGGCTTAACGCGCTGCGCGAAGGATCCAAACGTTAATTTTCATCAACCACGATGAATAGAATCCCTCCCCAAAAAGGCCGAGCATTCTTTTCGTTTGTTTCACACCGGAGCACTTGACTCATTTTTCACCATGCCATCGCCGCAACACTATGTGTTGCGCGAAGCTGAAAGTCTCTTACTTAGATTCGATTGGGTGGCCCAATTATTTGGGCGCCCACTTGGCAACTCTCAATCAAGCCGAAGTAACAAACTCCAAACACAACCGCCCCTCCGCCTGACTGGCGACAATCTCCACCCCCTCCCCCGAATCCAGATCGAACCCCACCGTCGCCGACTCCATCCGATCCGGCTTCTCCGGGTCCCATTCGCGCAAGGTCACTGTGTGCGAGCCGGCGGACAAACGGACGTATACGGCGTTGGCGGGGGCGTGGTCGGCGAGGTAGCTCGGGGTGCGGGCGATGGTGCGGTCGACGTAGAGCTTGTGTTCGGCCAATAGCAGGCCGCCGACGGCGCGCACCAGCAGGCTGCAGGTTTGCGAGCGTTCGGCGAGTTCGTGCCGGCTCGGCAACGGCGGCGGCCATTCGCCGGGTTTCAGGTCGCGGCCCAGCACGTAGCGGTGGCCGCGTTCGAGTTCGAACAGCCAGTGATCGCGCGGTTGCACCTGGCCGTCTTTCACCGGGACGTAGGCGCCGGGGCCGCCGAAGCGTTCGCTCATGCACAGCCAGAAGTCGCCCGGCATCGCTTCGTTGACGATGTCGGCGGGGCGGTCTTTGTGGAAGGGGTAGTCGAAGGCGACCAGCGAGATCCGCGCGTCGGCGTCCACCCGATACACGCAGCGGTAGCCGGCCCACAGCGCCGAGCACAGGAAGCGCCGGTCGGGCGTGGCCTGGGCGTGCGGGCGGTAGAGATCGCCCCATTGCCGGGGCGCGTCGGGGTCGCACAGCAGGACGTTGCGCAGGTGCAGGCCGTCGAAGTCGAGGGCCTCGCATTCGTTGAGCAGGACGTGGGGCGTTTGCGCGGTCATTTCGGGGGCCTGTCCGTGGCGGGGTGTCGCCCTTGCGGGCGGAAACGAACGCGGCCGCGCGGAGGCGAGCTCCGGCGCGGCCGCGACGTCCAGCATCGCGCCGGCATCGGCCGGCGCGATTGAACCGTGTTACTTGGCGCCGCGCTCGGCCGCGGTGGCGTCGCGCGCCGCGCGGAACTCCGAATCCTGGCTCCAGTTCGGCCAGCGGTTCGAGTTGGCCAGATCGTTGCCCAGGGTGTAGAGCACCTGCAAGTCGCGCGCCATGCCGGCGAAGGTCCAGGTGGACTCCCACTGGTCGGCGGGCTGGTGGTAACGATCGCGGGTGTAGGCCTCTTGCTCGGCCTTGCCCGCGGCTACGCCGCCATCGACCTTGTCTTCGCCCGAGCCGAACGAGATCGCCGGGACGCCGCGCTTGGCGAAGGGGAAGTGATCGGAGCGGAAGAAGTGGCCGGCTTCCGGCTTCGGGTCGGTGACGTAGTTGAGGTTCCAGCGCTGGCCGGTGGCGATCAGCTCGTCCAGCAGTTCCTGCTTGGCGCTGCCGGAGGTGGTGAAGTCGCGCGACGGGCCGGTCGGGTCGAGCGCGTCCATGTTGATGACGGCGACGGTCTTGCTCAGCGGGTACAGCGGACGCGCGGAGTAGTACTCCGAACCCAGCAGGCCCTTTTCTTCCGCGGTGACGTTGAGCAGCACCACCGAGCGCTGCGGCTTCTTGCCCTTGGCGAAGGCGCGGCCGATTTCGATCAGTGCCGCGGTGCCGGTGGCGTTGTCCACCGCGCCGTTGTAGATCTTGTCGCCCTTCGCATCGGGCTGGCCGACGCCCAGGTGATCCCAATGGGCGCTGTAGATGACGGTCTCATCGGGCTTCTTGCTGCCTTCGATGCGGCCGACGATGTTCTGCGAGGTGATCACCGCGCTGTCGACGACGTAGTTGGCCGAGAGAGTGACGTTCTTCAGCGTGACCGGCTTGAACTCGCGGGTCTGCGCCTGCTTCTTGAGCTTGTCGAAGTCCAGGCCGGCGCTCTTGAGCAGGCTCACGGCGAAGTCGCGCTGGATCCAGCCTTCCATGGTCGGGTGCGAGGCGCCGGGCTTGTCGCGGACCACGTCGAACATGGTGTTGGTGTTGGAGTTCTTGACCGTGGCCCAGCCGTAGGAGGCCGGATCGGTCTCGTGCACGATCAGCAGGCCGACCGCGCCGCGGCGCGCGGCTTCTTCGAACTTGTAGGTCCAGCGGCCGTAGTAGGTCATGGCCTTGCCGCCGAAGTCGCCCTGGCCGGATTCGAAGTCCGGGTCGTTGATCAGGACGATGGCGATCTTGCCTTTCAGATCGACGTTCTTGAAGTCGTCCCACTGGCGCTCGGGCGCGGTGATGCCGTAGCCGGCGAACACCAGCGGGGCGTTCTTGATGGCGACGTTGGTGGAGCCGTCGAGCGCGGCGCGCACGGCGATCTCGTTGCCCTGGGTCAGGGCGCGGGCTTTCTTCTTCACCGACACCGACAAGCTAGGCGTGCCGGCGATTTCCGCGCGCAGCAGCGGCACCGGCTGGGTCCACAGGCGCTTGCCGTCCTTGAGCTCGCCGCCGGGCTGGACGCCGGCCGCCTTGAGCTGGGCGACGACGTAGTCGATGGTCTTGGTCTCGCCGGCGGTGGCCGGGCCGCGGCCCTCGAACTCGTCGGAGGACAGCACCTTCACTTCCTCCGACAGGCGCTTGGTGTCGAAGACGGGCGCTTTCGGCGCCTTCGGGGCTTTGGCCGGCTTGGCAGCGATGGCCGGCATCGAAAGGACGGCGGCGCAGAGCACCGCCAACGGGGTGGCGATTGGGAACTTCATGGGGAGGCCCTCGGATGGTCCGGCCGATACTAGCCAGGAGGGCGTGATGGGTCTATCGGCCATTGGGCATTTGTGGCGCGGGGCGGACGGGGAAACACCAACCGAAGGGATTCGGACGATGAGGCGGGAGGGTTTGCCCGGGCATACCCGCTACGAAGCGGCCGGCACGGGCGGGGCTCGTCGGCGCGGTGAACCCCTAGGTCTGCAGAGCCACCGATGGTGGCCCCCGGGACTTCGGCCCGGACCGACCCGGCGGCGGCCTGGTCTGCCAGGCAAGCGCGAGCAAGGGCGCTACGACAAGCGTTCGTCCAGGCCGACCACGATGTCGCGTTCCAGATCGAACGGCAGCACCCGCAAGCGCAGACTGTCGGAGTAGACGAACTCATCCAGCGGCGCGTGAAAGCCGGCGGTTTTCGGATAGACCAGAAACAGTTCCCCGCTATCGTCCAGATAGTGCCGGCCATAGGCGAAGAGCTGATAGAAGTCCGATTGCGCCAGCCCGTACTTGTCGCCGGCCATACCGCGCGAGATGTCCAGCCGTTTCCATTTGGTATCAAGCACCCAGCTTCGATCGCGGCGCGACAGCAGGAAATCGGGCTTGAGCTGGAACCAGTCGCGTTCGCGGTGGCGGCACAGGTAACGCGAGGACGCGCCGGGCTTGACCACGGTGTCGGGCAACTGGCGTCGCAGACAAGCCTCGACATAACGCTCGAACACCCGTTCCATCGGGAACAGCAAACTCAGGCCGCGCCATGCTCCGGCGACGGCAAGCGGACTGTGGCCGCCGAGAATCAGGCTGCACCAGGGCTTCAACGGCCGGTAGTGAGCCATCAAGCGATCGTCGCGCCAGTCGCGAAAATCCGCGCCGTGGTCGGCGCTGGCCGGCACCTGCGATAGATAACTGGCGAGTTCCCGCGACAAGCGCCAATTGCGCGGGTCGCCGGTCAGCTTGCAGACCCGATCGAGCGCGCTGCGTAGCAAGCGGTTTTCCGCTCGGTCGCAGTCGAATATGTCGTGCTCGATCTGGAACAGATGCTCGCGTCCGGGCGGTTGCCGCAGCTGCCGCGTAACATCCAGCCGACCGCGCAGATAGCGCTGTTGCTCGCGCACGGCGCAGTAATCGAAGCGTATGCCGCGCTTGACCAGACGATCAAGGCCTTCGAGAAACTGACGCATCACCCATTCGGTCAGCGGCGCGTCGAAGGTACGCAAATGCGTCGAGGCGCTTTCGCGCGGGCTCAGGTTGAGGCAGCGCGACAGCATCTTGCACAGCAGATTGCGGGCGGCAGCGACGGCTTGCCCATCCTGGCCGTCAACATGCTTGGGCAATATCTCGATGCGGGTCCCGCACGGCGCCTCGATCACACCGACATAATTGTCCAATCGCAGCCAACGCCGACCCTCGAGCTGCACCAGTGCCGCGCCGGATGCGCGCAGGCGTTCGCTCTCCGCGCACAGCCAGTCGAAGACAGCGACGGGAACGGCGGCTTCGTCCAGGGAACCAGCGGCCGCGCCGGTGGTCAGACGCGCGTACTCGCGGACAGTGACCAGAGCGGCCATGGTCAGACTGCGATAATGCCGCGATAACTTTCGACCTGAGCGAACGCGTCCGCATCGACCTGCCAGATCCGGTTTTCAAGCGGCAAATCGGTCGTGCTGCCGAACAGGCCTTCGATCGACCGCTTGGGCTCGATGATGAAACGATGCCCTTCAGCCTTGTTCTGATCGTTGAGCACCCAGCGGATTCGTTCCCAGTCCTCGAAGAAGTATTCCTGCAGCAGCGGTAGAATCTGATTGCGGAACACGGCAGCCAGACGCGACAGGCTGCGCTCTTTGTCGAGCGCCATGAAATACGCATGCCCCAGGTGATGGTCGCGATCGAGCAGAACCTCGATGCGCCGGTTCATGACTGCGAGCATCTCGCCGATATTGACAGCATCCACGACGATCGCAGACAGCAACTCGGGTCGCGACGGCATCTCGAAGAACTCGAAGCGGCGCCGCAGGGCGATGTCCAGCCCGGTCAGGGAACGATCGGCGGTGTTCATCGTTCCGATCAAATGGACGTTACCCGGAACCCCGAATCTCTCCTTCGAATAGGGAAGGATGACCTCCAGCGCCTCGTCCTCGCCGACGCGCTTGGACGGCTCGATCAAGGTGATCAGCTCGCCGAAAATACGCGAGATATTTCCGCGATTGATCTCATCGATGATCAGCACGTGCGGCCGCGCGCCGGGCTGCGCTTCTCCCTGCAGCCCCAGCAGTTGCTCCAGCTTGTCGCGGTCGATTGAGCCGTCGTGCAACTGGTAGATCGTCATCTGGCTGAACTGATTGTGCATCAGCTGATCGAGCGGCAAGGATGGCTCGTAGACGCGCAGCCAGCGGATCGCGCGGCATTGCGTGTACTCGTCGCCCTCTCGCGGAACCGGGCGGTAATCGCCAGTAACCTCACCGATGGCGCGGAACTTCTGCAGGCCGTCGCTGACGACCAACAAGTCGCCCTGCTTGATCCGCAGCAGGAACGTTGCCACCGCGGTCACGGCGTAATCGCCGGACTCCACCTTCTGGCCTTCGCGTAAGAAGCGCTGATAGACCTCGGCCCGGGTAGTGCAGCCGCTGAAGTTGATGCCGTCGCCGTAACCCAGCAGAGCAATGCCGTTCTTGATGCATTCCTCGTAAATGTACGAATCGCTACCCCGGCTGTTGCCGAGCGACATCTTCCAGATGCGCTTGCCGGAAAGGTCGAACGGCGCCTGCGCTTTCTTGGCTATCTTCGCGCCGGCGGCCGCCGCGCAGATCGATTTGAATACGCCATCGTCCACTTCATAGCGCAGGGCGCCGCCATCGACCGGCGCATGCGCGCGGATTCCTTCGACGAAATCCTCGTAGCTGAAGCTTTGATGGAAGGTCACGAACTGCACCAGCTTGTCGTGGACCAATTCGTCGAAACGCTTTTTCAAGACCACGCGCCCGCCTGGGTCGGCGCCATGTTGGGCCAACAGGTCCGGAGCGAGAATTTCCAGTGCCTTGTCGATCGCGTGATAGGTCTTGCCCGTGCCCGGCGGGCCAAACAGAATCTGATTGAGGGGCGGCTTGCTCATGATCAGGGTCCTTTCGAAAGGCGGCTCGGCGACTCGGTTGCGGACAGGCGACACGGCGGGGAGCTGACGCGAAATCAGGTAGCGCCCTTCGGCTTCCGGCGAAATGTGGACAATGTCGCCGGCCTTGATGTCTGCGTCGGAAAAATAACGATTCAAGCGCTTGCGCAGGCGGCCGCGGGTGTCGCTTGACGCGCGGATGTCAGACTCGAACTCGAATCCGGTATCGGTGCGGAAGCGCGCGACTTCGCCTTGCTCGGCGTCGCTGAAGCCACCACGCATGTTTTCGGGAAACGGCGCCGACACCAGATTGAGGGTCAGGTAGCCGTTGCGCACCGCGCCATCGGTGAGCTTAATCGCGTAGGGATTGTTGCGCGCCCACTCCCGCCACAGGCGATGACTGAAGGCGACGATGGACTCGGACTGCGGCCGGCGCGCGGCGATGTCGCGATACAGCCGGCTTTGCGGCAATTCGCGTCGGCTGTTCGCCGGCAGGTCGAGAAATCCCAGCAACGGCTTGCGCAAGTAAACGCAGACGATCTGCGGCGACTGTCGGGACTGATAGTGAAAGGCGATTTTCCAGCGGTACGCCTCGCCCAACGGGCTGGCGTCGATGTCCTCGAGCCGGTCGTCGCGCGCGGCCGTGGCCACTTCAATCACTTCGCGCTTGACCGCCTCGAACGCCTCGGCCGCGGTCTGGCCGAACTTGCGATACCAGCCGTACTGGCCGTCGTATGCGCGCGAAAGATCGTCGTCGGCCGCAGTGTCGGCGGTAGCGGTGGCGGCGACGCGAGAGTAAATACCGAACTTGAACGCCGACCCGCCCCAGATGCTTCCCAGGCCGTCCAGCCGGCTTTCCATCCAGTAGACGAAACTGTTCTTGTCGCCGGCGGTGGTGTACTCGGGCAAAGTCATCGCGCGCAGGCGCTCGATGGGCCAAGCCTGAAGGAAATCGTCCCAGATGCGGGTGTCCTGGTCGAACGCCATCGATTCCGTCCCCGTCCCTGGAAGGTCGTGGAACGATACAACAATCGCGATCGTCTGCGCACCGGACCGGCGAAGTCGGTGTACTGTGAAGTCGGTGTGCTGTGAGGTGCAATATTGGTTGGCGATAGTCGCGGCTTGCGCAGCCCTGGGCCACACGAGCTGACGCAAGAGCGATACGAGCCGCCACCGCGCGGCAAGGCATAACGCAAGCCGTGATCCGCAGGGGCCACGCCATGAAGCGGGATCCGATGTCGGTTGGATCGCCGCCAGGATGCCGTGAACATCGGTGAGCACAACGCGCTGTCCGACCGTCGCGCGCGACACGCCGCATGACCGTTAGCCGGATGCTTGCGCGTTGATTAGAGACAAACACACAGCGCATCAGCCCTGGAGGCTTCGCGCAGCACAACCGCACCGGCCGTGCATGCCATCGCCGCTGCATCGGCGCTATCGGCCGCAGTGCGCATGGGGTCCGCGGACCGCTATCCGAATAAGCATTCGAAACCGGCTCGCTGCCCGGAACGGCGAGCCGTGCAGTCTCCATTGCGAATTGTCGCGCAGCGACGATCGACGCCTGTCGCCAGGCCAACCCGAAACTTCATGGAAAGGACAAAGGGTCATGGACACAAGCATGGACATCGACACAAGGTGGACAGCCGCGCCGCCGCGAACGCGCGGCGCCCGGATCGCGATCTGGATCGCATCGGCCCTGTTCGCCGCGCTCCTGCCGCTGGGCGCGAGCATGGCGCAGGCGCCGTTGGCGCCGCTCATCAACGAGAACGCGCCCAGGCGCATACCCGGGCAGTACATCGTGGTCTTCAAGCAGGGGATCGCCAGCGCCTCGTTGCAGTCGTCGCAAGAACGCGTGCGTGCGCTCGGCGGCAAGGTCGGATACACCTACACCGCCGCGGTGCGCGGTTTCAGCGCGAGCCTGCCGGACAACGCGCTGCGGCAGTTGCGCGAGATGCCGGAGGTGGCCTATGTCGAGGTCGATCAGGTGGGCGAGCTCAATATCGTCCAGCCCAATCCGCCGGCCGGCCTGGACCGCACCAGCGAGCGCCTGCTGCCGCTGGATTTGCGCTACACCTACAGCGAGACCGGCAACAACGTGCATGTCTATGTGATCGACACCGGCATCCGGCCGACCCATAACGAACTCGCCGGCCGCGTCTCCGGCGGCACCAACACCATGAATCTCGCCGCCGGCACCAACGACTGCCACGGTCACGGCACTCACGTCGCCGGCACCATCGGCGGCACGACTTTCGGCATCGCCAAACAGGCGCTGCTGCATCCGGTGCGCGCCGGCGATTGCGCCAACACGTATCTGGCGCCGGTGATCGCGGCGGTGGACTGGGTGACGGCCAACCGGACGCTGCCCGCGGTCGCCAATCTCAGTTCCGGCTTCTCTCCCAGCCCGACCCTGGATACCGCGATCGCGAATTCGGTCGCCTCCGGCGTCGCCTACGCGGTCGCCGCCGGCAACAACAACGGCGACGCCTGCAACATCTCGCCGGCCCGCGCGCCGGCGGCGATGACGGTGGGCGCGATCGATCCCAACAACGACACCCGCGCGGGGTTCTCCAATTTCGGCACTTGCGTGGATCTGTTCGCGCCGGGCGTGAATACCTTGTCGGCGGGCATCGCCAACGACGCCTCGACCGCGGTGATGTCGGGCACCTCGATGGCTTCGCCGCACGTGGCCGGCGTGGCCGCGCGTTACCTGGAAATCCATCCGGCGGCGACGCCGGCGGCGGTCTGGGCCGCGATCCACAACGCCGACAACGTCACCGGCACGCCCGGCTGGGCCGGCGTCGTCAGCGCCGGCGCGGGTTCGCCGAACGAGCAACTGCACTACGGCTCGCTCAACGACGGCGTCAACGACGGCGATCCGCACATCGTCACCGTCAACGGCATGCACTACGACTTCCAGCCCGGCGGTGAGTTCGTGGCTTTGCGCGGCGGCGCCGGCATGGAAATCCAGATCCGCCAGACACCGGTTCCCGGCGCGCCGTGGGTCAGCGTCAATACCGCCGTCGCGGCGCGCGTGGGCACCCACCGCGTCACCTGGGTGCCGAATCTCAGCGGCGTTCCCGACCCCAGCGGCCTGCAGTTGCGGATCGACGGCGCGCTCGCCACTCCCGGCGCAGGCGGCATCGCGCTCGGCGTCGGCGGCCGCGTGAGCACGCTCGACAGCAACGGCATCCAGATCGACTTCCCCGACGGCAGCACGCTGCTGGCAACCGCGAACTGGTGGCCGGATCAGAGCCAGTGGTACATCAATGTACGCGCGTACCACACGCCGGCCACGCAAGGGCTTATGGGCGTCATGGCGTCCGACGAATGGAACCGCCCGGGCTTCGCCGACCTGTGGCGCGTCACCGACAAAACGAGCTTGTTCGACTATCGCCAGGGCGACTCGACCGGACGCTATCGGCACGCGCCGTTCCCGGCCGACAAGATCCCGCCGATGAAGCCGGAGAACGTGGCGATGGCGCGCCGGATCTGCAAACCGGTGACCGATCGGAAGATCCGTCAGGACTGCGAGTTCGATGTCGGCACCACCGGCGACACGATTTTCGCCAAGAGCGCACAGGCCAGCCAGAAGCTGCAGCTCGGCGCCACCGAAACCTCGCTGGGCGCGAAAGGCGGCGACCGTTTGACCTTGACCGCCGCTGTCGCGCGGGTAGCGCGTGGCGAAGGCGCGCCCACCGGCAGCGTGCGTCTGTTGATCGACGGCAAGCCGGCCGCCGAACCGCTCGCCCTGGACAAGGCCGGGCGCGCGCATTGGACGATGGCGCCGAGCGCCGTCGCCGATCATCGCGTGGTCGCCGAATATCTGCCGAGCAGAGCCAGCCCGTTCTTGCCCAGCCTCAGCGCCGATCTGGCCTACGCGGGCCCGAGCCGGCAGACCCGCGATCCGCTGGCCGATCCGATCTATCGACGCTTGTCGAAGCGGGATCGGCTGGAGCGGACTCAATGAAACAACGCAGCCGATCCGACCGCATCGGATGAAGTAACGCCACCAATGCGGGTTGCGCCCGGGCATCGCCGATGGGAGGGCGGTGCTCGGGCGTGGTCGGTGAAGAACGGCGGCGGGAAGATCGCGGGCGCGCGATCGGATACGGCGCGCCTCAGAACGATGCCGCGCCGTGCAAGGCGCATGGATTGAACATGGCGCGCGAAGCGCAACCGCGCCTACGGCAGCTCCAACACCAACTTACCGAACTCCGCCACTGCCGGCGTGCATCCGCCCGGCCGGCGCAGCAGCACGAACTCGGCCGGCGGCAGCGAGGGCAGGCCGTATTGGCCGTCGACGATGCGCATGCCGGGCAGGACGTCGTCTTCGATCATTACGGTGATGCCCAGGCCCGCGGAGATCGCCGCGTTCAAGCCTTGCGAGCTGGGCGAGGTGAACATCACGTGCCACTCCACGTCGGTGCCGTCGAGCGCGGACACGCCGATCTGGCGGTTGATGCACGGCGAGGGGAAAAACGCGAACGGCAGCGAGCGGCCGGGGGCGACATCGAAGGTGTCCGATGCGACCCAGACGAAACGCGTGCGCCGCAGCACCGTGTCGGCGGCGCCGCCGGGCAAGGCGATGACGACGGCCAGATCGAGCTCATCGGCCTCGACCATCTGCCGCAGGTCCATGCTCATGCTCACGCTGATGTCCATGCGCACTCCCGGAAACGCGCGGGTGAACTGGCACAGCAGGTTGGGCAGGCGGTCGCCGATGAAATTTTCCGGCACGCCGAATCGCACCACGCCGGTGATCGGCGAAGGCTGGAAACGCCGCGACAGCGCGTCCAGCGATTGCAGGATCTGTTCGGCATGGCGCAGGAAGTCTTCGCCGTCTTCGGTCAGGGTCAGCCGGCGCGTGGTGCGGTGAAGCAGCGAGCAGCCCAGTTGCTCCTCCAGGCGCCGGATCTGATGGCTGACCGCGGACTGGGTCAGGTGCAGGCGCTCGGCGGCGCGGGTGAAGCCGCCGGATTCGGTCACGGCGACGAAGGTCCGCAGCAGGGTCGGGTCCAGGTCCATGCCGCCAGCATACGTCGATTGATGATTGCGATTAATAGACCCCACAAAATTTAATCATTTCCCTCATGAGTCGGGTTTGGCCAGAATCGTCGCTATCGATTCGCCGCTGCCGAGCTGAGTGCTTTTCTGGGAGGGGCTTGCGCCCCGACCCTTTTCTATCGCGATTGCATTTAATCGGTGTCGGACCGGAAAGCGTCGGGACGCAAGTCTCTCCCACAACAGCTTCCGCCCCGCCCACTTGCCTAATCCCCGAACCGCGCCGCCCCGGCGTGCGCGGCGACGCTGCGCCGTGGCCGCCGCCACCGGCCGCTTTCACGAAGGACGCTGCAATGACCTTGTCCCCCGCCGCCCGAAACACCCTCGCGCTGGCCGCCGTCAGCCTGGCCGCGCTGATGTTCGGCCTGGAAATCTCCAGCGTGCCGGTGATCCTGCCGACCCTGGAGCAGCAGTTGCACGGCGACTTGCGCGACATGCAGTGGGTGATGAACGCCTACACCCTGGCCTGCACCACCGTGCTGATGGCCGCCGGCACCCTCGCCGACCGTTACGGCCGCCGCCGCGTGTTCGTGATCAGCGTGATCGCCTTCGGCCTGACCTCGCTGTTGTGCGGCTGGGCGCAGAGCATGCCGGTGCTGATCGGCGGACGCTTCCTGCAAGGACTGGCCGGCGGCGCGATGCTGACCAGCCAGTTCGCGATCCTCTCGCATCAGTTCCGCGAGGGCCGCGAACGCAGCCGCGCGTTCGCGGTGTTCGGCATCGTGTTCGGCGCCGGGCTGGGCTTCGGGCCGATCATCGGCGGCGCGATCGTGGCGCTGTCGAACTGGCATTGGGTGTTCCTGGTGCACGCGCCGCTGGCGCTGCTGACCTGGCTGCTGATCGCGCTGGGCGCGCAGGAATCGCGCGAGGCGCAATCGCACCAGCTCGACCGCGCCGGCCTGCTGACCTTGTCGCTGGGCGTGCTGGGGCTGACCTACTACATCACCCAGGCGCCGGAATCGGGCTATGCCGATCCGCTGCTGCTGGGCGTGCTCGCGCTCACCGCGCTGAGCCTGATCGCGTTCGTGCGGGTGGAAAAACGCCATCCGCATCCGATGTTCGACTTCGGCGTGTTCCGCATCCGCGAATTTTCCGGCGCGATCATGGGCTCGATCGGCATGAACTTCAGCTTCTGGCCGTTCATGATCTACCTGCCGATCTATTTCCAGAGCGCGCTGGGCTACGACACCGTCACCGCCGGCCTGGCCTTGCTGGCCTACACCTTGCCGACGCTGGCGATGCCGCCGCTGGCCGAGCGCTGGTCGGCGCGTTATCGCCCGGGCTGGATCATTCCGCTGGGTTTGTTCGCGATCGGCCTGGGCTTTGTGGCGATGCGCTACGGCAGCGCGCGGCCGGATGCGAGCTGGATCACCATGCTGCCCGGCGCCCTGCTGGCCGGCTGCGGCCTGGGCCTGACGAACACGCCGGTCAGCAACACCACGACCGGATCGGTGCCGGCCTCGCGCACCGGCATGGCTTCGGGCATCGACATGAGCGCGCGGCTGATCACGCTGGCGATCAATATCGCGCTGATGGGTTTGATCCTGATCGCCGGCATCGCCGCGCATCTGCGCTCGGTGTATGGCGCCGCGCTCGATGGCGCGCAGTTGCGCGCGTTGGCCGGACGGGTGGCGGCGGGCGATCTGAGCGCGGCGCAGGCCTTGAATTTGCCGGGTCAAGGGTCGGATATCGCGCGCGAGGCGTTGGTCCACGGCTTCGGCTGGGTGCTGTGGTACGGCGGCCTGGGCGTGTGGGTGCTGGCCGCGCTGAGCCTGGCGCTGTTCGCGCCGGCGCGCGCGGCGACGCCGGCGGCGGGCGCGAAGGCGGAAGCCTGCGGCCCGTAGGCGCTGATCGCTTGCTCAGAAGAACGCGATTCCCGGCCGCAACGCGAACTGGAAGATCAGCAACTGCGCCGCCACCATCAGCGCCGCGCCCAACGCCGACGGCGCGGATTCGACCTGTCCGATCCGCCGCGGCTTGGCGAACCAGGCATACGCCTGCAGCCAGAACACGCCGATCACGAATTCCGCCACCGGCACGATCGCGACCTGATCCAGACTGCCCGGCACCCGCATCGCGACGATCACCGGCAAGGCCAGCAAGGCCGGCAAGGTCGCGGTGCGCAGCATGAAACCGCTGCGGCGCAGCGGCGTGGCGACATCGCCGGCGTTGGCGGCGAATTCCAGCAGCGGCCGGGCGAAACGCGTCGCCAGGATCACGATGACCGGCAGCGCGATGCCGGCCAGCACCAGCTTGGTCGCCTCGCTCAACTGCAGATAGTCGAAGGCCATGCCGACATCGTTCTGCGGAATCACCGCGCCCACCACCACCTGCGGCAGCGATTGGAAGAAGCCGTGAAAGGCGGTCCACAGCACGAACAATCTCAAGGTCGCCGAGCGCGGCGGGCGCAGCTTCAACCACAGGCTGAAGCCGATCGCCGTCAGCAAGATCGCCAACGCGCCGGTGCCCTGGAACAACCGCGCCAGCGGGTTGTCGCCGTCCCAATGATGATTGTTGTGGAACAGCGTCGCCTTCAATCCCGGCGTCAACGCCTTGGGCAGTACCAGGAACAATTCCTGGATGAAGAAGATCAGGCTGAAGCTGAACGCGTACATCAGGCCCGAGTTGAGCGACAGCCGCCCATCCCAGCGCGCGCGCGGCGCCGCCGGCCCGCGCTCGCGGCGCAGCAGGCCGAACAGCGCGAACGCCAGCGGCGCTGCGACCACGGCGAACAAAGAAGCGTAGACGACACAGGCGGTACTTGCGTTCATGCGGGCGCTCGCAGGATGTTCACAGGTGTTGATGCGAGCATCGCCGCCGCGGTTGCAGGTGCTGCAAGGATTTCTTTTGCCTGCCGCGAGAAATCCTCGTTTGTCGGCGCCGCGGCGGCTGCGAATAATCCAGGCTCGCCCCGAAGGAGATCCCCCGATGCAACGACGTCACTTTCTGCAATGCGCCAGCGGCCTGCTGCTGGCCGCCGGCACCGGCGCCGCGTTCGGCGCCGCCGCGCCCAAGGCCACGCACGAGCCCGACTGGAACGCC
The DNA here is from genome assembly GCF_052113885.1 of Lysobacter sp. TAB13. Lineage (NCBI taxonomy): Bacteria > Pseudomonadati > Pseudomonadota > Gammaproteobacteria > Lysobacterales > Lysobacteraceae > Lysobacter > Lysobacter sp. TAB13. The sequence continues at coordinate 43,112 of NZ_JBFRDR010000010.1, forward strand.
CGCCTGCGCGCATTGGAGAAGCCCACCGGCGGCCGCCTGGGCGTGGCCGCGATCGACACCGGCAGCGGCCGGCGCATGCAGTGGCGCGGCGATGAGCGCTTCCGCATGTGCAGTTCGTTCAAGTATCTGCTGTCCGCGGCGGTGTTGCGTCAGGTCGAACTGGGCAAGCTGACGCTGGATCGTAAAGTGCCGATCACCGCCGCCGACATGATTTCGCACGCGCCGTTCACCCAGCCGCTGGTGGGTTCCAGCGCCACCGTCGCGCAGTTGTGCGAAGCCACCACCACGCTCAGCGACAATCCGGCGGCGAACCTGCTGCTGCCGCTGGTCGGCGGCCCGCAGGGGCTGACGCAGTTCCTGCGCGACATCGGCGACACCGTCACCCGCTGCGATCGCACCGAGCCCGAGCTCAACCGCGGCGCGGCCGACGATCCGCGCGACACCAGCTCGCCGCTGGCGCAAGTGGCGACGATGCGCGCGCTGCTGCTCGGCGATGCGCTGAAGCCGGCGTCGAGAGAACAGCTGACCGCATGGCTGGTCGCGAACAAGACCGGCGACAAGCGCCTGCGCGCGGGCCTGCCGGCGGGCGTGCGGGTCGGCGACAAGACCGGCACCGCCGGCGAGGCCAATAACGATGTCGGTATCGTCTGGCCGCCGGGGCGCGCGCCGATCCTGATCGTGAGTTACCTGCAGACCGCCAAGCTCGACGACGCCGCGCGCGATGCGGTGCATGCGCAAGTCGCGCGGCTGGTGTACTCGGCCTGGGGCGGCGCGGCGGCTTGAAGTCGCATTGCGTTGGGTGCAAGCGGCCGATCGCGTCGCTTGCGCTCAGCGTAACGGCGTTGGCGCGGCAGCGATGACGGCGCTCGTTCGGACGGTGTGACTTAGAATCCAGACCAGGAGGACAGCGCCGCGACGGCGCCGTCCACGCGCCAAGGAACCGCATGACCCGCAAAACCTGGATCTGGATCGCCGCCGGCCTCACCGCCGCGGCGCTCGCCGCGACCTTCGTGATCGAACCCGGCAGCCGCCGCCTGATCGCAACGGTCGCGGCGCCGCCCGCGCCGACGCCGATCGGCTGGATCGCGCAACTGGAACTGATCGCCGGCGACGGCGTGCGCGGCCTGCGCGACGGCGCGGCGGCGCAGGCGCGCTTCGCCGATCCCTACGGGCTGGCGCGCAGCGGCAACGGCACGTTGTATCTGAGCGATGCCGGCGACAGCAATCGCATCCGCATGATCCGTCCCGACGGCAGCGTGGCGACGGTAGCCGGCTCGAAAGAAGGCTTCGCCGACGGCGTAGGCACCGCCGCGGCGTTCAACACGCCGTCGGGGCTGGCGCTGGACAGCGCGGGCAATCTGTATGTGGCCGATACCGGCAATCATGCGATCCGCAAGATTTCCAAGCTCGGCGCGGTCACCACACTGGCCGGCACCGGCATCGCCGGCTATCGCGACGGCCCCGGCGCGCAGGCGCAGTTCAACGGGCCGATCGGCGTCGCCGTGGATCAACGCGGCCGCGTGTTCGTCGCCGACACCTACAACGACCGCATCCGTGTGATTCAGCCCGACGGCACGGTCAGCACCCTGGCCGGCGGCGACAAGCCCGGATTTCTGGACGGCGCCGCGGCGATCGCGCGCTTCGACACGCCGACTGCGTTGGCATTGGACGCGCAGGGCCTGCTGTGGGTCGCCGACTCGCGCAACAAGGCGCTGCGCAAGGTCGAGCCCGACGGCGACGTGATCACCCTCACCCTGGTGCCGGACAGCGAAGGCGGCAATCCGCTGTATCGGCCCTCGGCGCTGGCGATCGCTCACGACGGCGTGATGTACGTCGGCGACATGCTCTCGGGCCTGACCTTTCAGATCCGCCCCGACGGTAACTGGACGGTGCTGACCGGACAGGCGCAGGAACAACGGCTGTCGCTGCCGGCCGCGATGACGCTGGATCGCGACGGCGCGGTGTACGTGACCGACGCGGCGAGTTATCGCGTGCACCGCATCGCCCCGGCCGCGGCGCAACCCATCGCCAGCGTGGCCGGGCCGTCGCCGCAAGACCCGCTGCCGTTCACCGCCGGACGCTGGCCGTTGAAGCCGCAGGACGGCTGGCACGAAGTGGTCGGCACGCTCGGCGAAGTGCGCGGCGACGGCCAGCACGAAAGCCGCGACCATCTGCATGGCGGCCTCGACATCCGCGGCGACATCGGCCAGCAGGTGCTGGCGATCGCCGATGCGAAGGTCAGCAATCCGTCCAGCGCCTGGGGCTTCGGCAATCTCGGCGAAGGCGCGGCGCTGGATCAGATCAGCTACATCCACATGCGCGTGGGCCGCACCGCGCAAGGCGAGCCGATCGATCCGGCGCGGTTCCAGCCGATCATGGACGATGCCGGCAAGATCGAACGCATGCGCCTGCTGCGCGGCACCCGCTTCAAGGCCGGCGACGTGCTGGGCACCATCAACGCGATGGCCCACGTGCATCTGAGCCTGGGCGCCGCCGGTTACGAGCGCAACGCGATCAGCCTGGACTTCAACCACTACGCCGATCATTACCCGCCGCGCATCGAGCGCATCGAATTGCTGGACGCACTCGCGCAGCCGCTGCGCACCAAGCTCAAGGGCCGCGTGCTGGTGTCGCGCGCCTTGTCGGGTTTGCAGATCGTCGCCGAAGCCTGGGACCAGGTGGACGACAACCTGCCGCGCCGGCGCCTGGGTCTGTATGCGCTGGGCTATCAGTGGCTGGACGCCGCCGGGCAACCGCTGCCGGGCTATGAAAGCCCGCGCATGAACATCGAATTCAATCGCCTGCCCTCGCAGGCCGACGCGACCAAGACCGTGTACGCGCCCGACAGCGGCATCAGCGTGCACGGCAGCGCGATCACCCGCTTCCGCTACGTGCTGACCAACACCGTGCGCGACGGCCAGCTGAGCGCCGGACTGTGGCTGCCGAGCGAACTGCAGCCGGGCGATTACACCTTGCGCATTACCGCCCGCGATTACAGCGGCAACGAAGCGGCGGCCAATCGCGATCTGGCGGTGACCTTGCAGTAAGGCGCGGCGGCGCCCTCTCCCGCTTGCAACCCAAGGCGACTGCCTTGGGCCGTCCGCGCACGAGATTGCCCTCCGCGCCGGCCGCGCGCATCTTTTCTGTGATCGCGTTGGCGAACGCGCACATGGCTACGGATCGAATACATCCGGACAAACTCGCGAGTTGTTTCAATTCGATGACATCGAATACAGGTGCTTGCCCTAGCTATCGATAGCAACGCGCGGTTGTTCTAATCGTGCGATCTCCCCACTGGCGCCGGCTCTCATGGGCTTCCCGACTCTCGATGGCATTCCGTATTACCTGCAACATCCGCAGCTGCCCGCGCAGCCGCCGGTTCCGCCGCCGCAGCCGCAGGAGCAGCTGCATGAGGTCAAGCACGGCGAGAGCCTGGAGTCGATCGCCAAGCAGTACAGCACGCCCGAAGCTCCGGTCACCGCGCAGCAGATCGCGCAGCGCAACGGCATCGATTACGGCGGCGTCAATCCCGGGCAGCAGTTGATCGTTCCGACGATCAAGCACCACGCCGAACCCAAGGCCGCGCCCAACGCCACGCCCGAGCAGACCGCCAGCGACACGGCGATGCAGAAATACCTCACCGCCGACGACAACCTCGCCGCCTTCACCGGCAGCTACAAGAGCGCGCACAACGATCCGGATTACCAGAGCCTGCGCGGCGGCTACGCCAACCAGGTAAACACCGCGCGCAATGACCTGAAAACCAGCATCGGCGCCGAGATCAAGGCCGAGTTCGACGCCCACTCGCGGCCCACCGCGGACATCTATGACGCCAAGGCGATCGAGCAATACGGCGCCAACGTCATCAAGCGCTACGAGAACGACCCGGCCGCCAAGGCCGCGGCCACCAGCGCGGTCAAGGATCTGGCCGTGCAGCACGAAGTGGACAGCACCGTGAGCAGCGCGCGATCCATGCCCGACGCCAAGAGCGCGATCGACACGCTCAGCCGTGAATTGCCGAAGCTGTCGCCGGAAGCGCAATCGCAGCTGCTGTCCAGCCCCGCCTACCAGAAGCTGCTCGACGACAAGATCCTGCCGCAGGTCACCGGGCCGCTGCAGGGCGAGCCGTGGAAAGACGCGCGCAGCGGGCCCAGCGCCAAGCCGATGGAAAGCCTGAAGAACCTGGAAAAACTGCTGGAAAACGCCGATCCGCGCATCGCCAACGATCTGGCCGGGCGCGAAGTCACCGCCTTGAACGATTTCTTCCAGCGCGCCGAGAGCAGCGGCTACAGCATCCGCCTGGGCATCGAGGGCACCAGCTCGCTGGTGCACATCGCGGGCAAACTCGGCGGTACGCCAGAAGGCAACGCGCTGGTGCAGCGCATGGCCGATCTGCCGGTGGACGCATCGCAGATCCACATGGCCGTGTCCGAAGGCGCGCGTCCGGACCTGTTGCTGGCAATCAGCAAGGCCGGCGGCGGCGACCGCATCATGGAATCGGCGACGATGGGCGTAGGGATGTACGCCAACAACGTCGTCAAGGGCGATGTCGATAAGCTGGCGAAGGAAACCGACGAACTGACCTGGCTGATCACCAATCACGGCGGCTCGATGACGCCCGATCAGCTCGATCAGGCGATCAAGGACTACACCGCCAAGAAGGGCCCGGATTGGGAGAAGAAGGTCGCCGACCTGGAAAACAAGGTCGCCGGCGAAGGCCAGACCCTGCTCGACCAGATCGAAAGCCTGCGCAACGCGCCGCCCGAGCAACAGGCCGCGGCGCAGAAAGCCATCGACGGTCTGCTCAGCGACAGCAAGTCGTCCTATGCGATCAGCCTGGCGCTGAAGAAGCATCCGGAGTACATCGACACCGGCGCCGGCAAGCGCCTGATGCAGAACCTCGCTTATGGCGCCAAGCTGGGCGAGCAAGGCATCAAGCTGGGCAAGGAACTGGTCAACGCCTACATCCGCAACGACGTGCTGGCCGGCGCCCACGCCTACGATCCGCGCAACCCGGCGAGCATCGCCCAGGCCGAGCAGTCGATCGAAAAGCTCAAGAATCCGGTGCTGATCAAGCTGCTCGGCATGGACACCGAGGGCAGCAAGTACACCAACTACATCAAGCTGGTCGATCAGCTCAAGAGCAGCCTGCCCGCGGCCGGCGACGGTGCCGAGCAGATCGCCACCAAGCTCAAGGCGCATGCCGATGCGATGAACAACGTGGACGACCGCCTCACCGCCGAAGGCTATCGCCCGACCTTCGAGAAGAACCAGCCGGCCGGACAATTGCTGCGCATGGTCGGCCTGAGCTTCGCCACCGTGGGTTTCGTCAATTCGGCGAGCAAGGCCAACGACGGCCAGATCAACAAGAACGATCTGAAGATGATTGTCGATGCCGCCGCGCTCGGACAGAAAGGCACCGAACTCGGCGTCGGCCTGGGCCTGGTGGTCGAAGACTCGCCGGCCGGGCGTTTCGGCGCGGGCAACAAGCTCAACGGCCAGAGCATCGACCCGGGCCGCCTGGGCCGCGCCGATCGCGTGTTCGGCTATTTGTCGGCCGGCTTCGACTACTACAACGCCGGCGAGCAGTTCTTCTCCAAGAACGGCGACCCGGTCAAGGGCGGCCTGTATCTGGCCAGCGGCGTCGGCGGCACGATGGCGGCGCTGTCGGGCACCAGCTTCGCCGCCTCGCTCGGCGCCGGCAGTTGGCTGGGCCCGGTCGGCATCGCTCTGGTGGTGGCCGCGACCGCGGGTCTGACGATCAAGGATCGCGTGGAATTTTCCAACGCGCATATGAACGACACCTCGGCCGCGTTCCTGCAGCACGCCGGTTTCAGCGAAGCCGCATCGAAGGCGCTGGTGGATCAAAGCGGCGAAGGCTGGAGCCCGGTGACGCTGCTGAACCGCTACGCCGAAGCCAAGGGCTACAAGCTCGACGACCCGGCGCATCGCCAGCAGTTCGTCGATTGGGTCAACAACATGCCCGGCGACAAACTCGCGCAACTGCGCAGCCAGCTGCATTTCGCCCTGGACGATTTCGACGGCGACGTCGGCAAGCTCGGCGCCGACACCCAGGTGTACCGCCCGGAAACCTACATCACCGCCGGCGGCTATCCGGCCAAGGTGTTCGCCGACGTCAGCACGGTTGGCCACATCGACGCGGTGATCCGCGATTTCGGCATTCCGGAATTGCCGCACGCGTGATCGCGTGCGGCGAGCGTTTTCTTGTGAGAGCAACTTTTTCTTGCAAGAGGGAGTTTTCTTGCGAGCAGGAGTTTTGCGTGTGAGAAAGAGCCGCTCTTGTAGGAGGGAGCTTTAGCCCCGATGCCTTTCGATCCGATCGCCCCGGATCGGAAGGCCCTCTCACAACGGCACCAACTCCGGGCGCAACGACACGGCCATACCGCGGGGACTTTCAGACCTGCCCAAGTCCTCAGAAAACCGGGTTCCGTCATTCCCGCGAAAGCGGGAATCCAGTGCCTTTCGTGCGAGAACGCTTGAAGTCACTGGATTCCCGCTTTCGCGGGAATGACGAGCAAGAAGGAAGGCGATCGGTATCTTGATTCAAGCGAGAGATACCGGACGACAGCTGCGCGAACTATGCCCGACTGTTTCCACCGCCCCCACGCCGCCGCGCCGATGAAGCCTTGCCCGCCTCACTCCGCAACGCCTTCCCCCGCGGCTCAACCTTACCCGACAACAGCAACTCGATCGCCAACCCCGCCTCGGCCGCATCCACGCGTTGCCCGCTGATCACATCGGCATACAGGAACGACTCGCACAGGCGCACGATCAGGTACGACAAGGTGTCGACATTGAGCGGCAACACCAACGCACCCTGATCGGCCTGATGGCGCAGCAGTTCGCGCACCTGGCCGATCACCCGTTCCTGCACCGGCCCTTGTTTCGAAGTCAGCAGACGCAGGGCGAATTCGGCGTCCTGCTCGATGAAACGGCGCAGCGGCGGATACACCAGCATCGCCCGGATCGCGTATTCGCAGATCGCCGCGACGCGGCGCGGGCCGCGTCCGGAAGTCGCCGCCGCGGCCTGTTGCAGCAAGGGCTCGCACAGAGACCACACCACTTCGCCGAGCAACTGCTCGCGGCTGCCGACCCAGCGGAACGCGGTGGCGCGGCCGATGCCCAACTCGGCGGCCAATGCGCCGATGTCCAATCGCTCGCCGGCGATCCAGCCGCGGCGCGCGGCGCGGAACAGGTCCAGCGGGGTGGCGCGGCGCGGCGTGGATTCGCGCAAGGCCTGCCCGAGCCGGGTCTGGGCCGGCGCCGGTTTGGCCTGGACCGCGGCGCGCTTGGCCGAAACCGGCCTGGACGGGCCTTTAGACGGAGCGGCGGGCTTGCGCGCGGGCGACTTGGGCATGGTCTGGACGAATTCCCGGCTTGACTCCTAATGAGTCACATGTGAAGAATGACTCACCCACTGCCGGAGCGCAAGCATGAGTTCCAGTCCGCTGATCGACCGCCGCCATCTGGATTTCATGCTGTACGAGCTGCTCGACGTGGAGCGCCTCGCGCGCTACCCGCGCTTCGCCGAGCACGGCCGCGAAACCTTCGACGCGGCGATCGAACTGGCGCATCAACTGGCGGTGAGCAAGTTCCTGCCGCACAACCGCAAGAGCGATCTCAACGAACCGCGCATGGTCGATGGCCGGGTCGAGCTGATCCCGGAAATCGGCGAAAGCCTGCAGGCCTTCAACGAAGCCGGCTTCATGGCGGTGCTGGCCGACTTCGAAGACGGCGGCATGCAGTTGCCTTTCGTGATCGGCGCGGTGTGCGATTGCATGTTCTCCGCGGCCAACCCGTCCACCGTCGCCTATCCGGCGCTGGCGCGCGGCGTGGCCAATCTGCTCGAGGCCTACGCCAGCGACGAACAGAAACGGCTGTACATGAAGCCGATCGTCGATGGCCGCTATTACGGCACCATGTGCCTGTCCGAGCCGCAGGCCGGCTCTTCGCTCGCCGACATCAAGACCCAGGCCGAACCGCAGGCCGACGGCAGTTATCGCATCAGCGGCGCGAAGATGTGGATCTCCGCCGGCGACCACGAACTCGGCGAAAACATCGTGCATCTGGTGCTGGCGAAGATTCCCGGCGGCCCGCCCGGCGTGCGCGGCATCAGCTTGTTCATCGTGCCGCGCTGGCGCGTGGGCGACGACGGCGCGCGCGGGCCGCGCAACGATGTCAGCCTGGCCGGACTGAACCACAAGATGGGCCAGCGCGGCAGCGTCAACACCTTCCTCAAGTTCGGCGAATCCGGCGACTGCCACGGCTATCTGGTCGGACAGCCGCATCAGGGCCTGACGTACATGTTCCACATGATGAACGAGGAACGCATCGGCGTAGGCCTGGGCGCGGTGCAGCAAGGCAGCGCGGCGTATCTGTATTCGCTGCAGTACGCGCGCGAACGCCGTCAGGGACGTCATCCGGACCAGAAAGATCCGGCCTCGCCGCCGCTGGCGTTGATCGAGCACGCCGACGTGCGGCGCATGCTGCTGTTGCAGAAATGCTGGGTCGAAGGCGCGCAGGCGCTGGGCTTCTACACCGCGCTGCTGGTCGATCAGGCGCGCGATCCGGACGACACCGTGCGCGGCGAAAGCGCGCTGCTGCTGGATCTGCTGACGCCGATCATCAAGGCCTGGGGCTCGGATTACTCGCTCAAGGCCAACGAACTGGCGATCCAGATTCTCGGCGGCTACGGCTATACCCGCGAGTATCCGGTCGAGCAGTGCTATCGCGACAACCGCATCAACCCGATCCACGAAGGCACCAACGGCATCCAGGCGCTGGACCTGCTCGGGCGCAAGGCGATGATGCAGAACGGCGCGGCGTTGAAGCTGCTGTTGCGCGAGATCGGCGCGAGCTGCGCGCAAGCCGCCGCGTTACCGGAACTGCAGGCGCTGGCCGCGCAATTGGGCGCCGCGGCGAAGCTGGCCGGCGCCACTACCGCGGCGGTGGGCCAGCGCATGGCCGCCGGCGAAGTGCGCCTGGGTTTGGCTAACGCCGGGCATTACATGACCCTGCTCGGCCATGTCGTCATCGGGTGGTTGTGGCTGCGTCAGGCGACGATCGCGCAAAACGCGCTGGCCGGGGCCAACGAAGCCGATACCGCGTTCTATCAGGGCAAGCTGCAGGCTTGCCGGTTCTTCTTCGCCCATGAACTGCCGCAGGTGGAACTGGCGGCGAAGTTGGTGAGCGAGGCCGAGCCCAGCGCGCATGCGATGCGGCCGGACTGGTTTTGATGATGGCGCCGGCCGACGCGGCTTGAACTCAACGCCCGGCGATGCCGATCCCCACCGGCGCGCCGTTACCGAACATGATCGGCGCGCGCGCCGGCTTGAGCGTGTCGCCGTCGATCCTCAGCACATGCAGCGCGCGATCGTCGATGCTCTGCGCCAGCACGGTCCTGGAATCGCCGCCGAACACCAGGCCCTCGGCCCAGGCGCCGATCGGCGCTTCGGCCACGCGCCGCAGCCGGCGGTTTTCGAGTTTCAGCAACACCACCAGGCTGTTCGGCGAATAGAAGGGGTGATCCTTCGGCCGGTTGCTCATGTTCTGCACCGTCGTCGCCGCATACCGGCCGTCGGGCGAACAGGCCACGTCCTCCGGCGCCGAGCCGACAGCGACGGTGTCGATCACGCGCGGCTTGGCACCGGTGGTGTCGATCAAGCTGACGGTGTCGATATCGCCGTTGCCGGCATCGGGAATGCCGAAGTTGCCGACCACGGCCAGCCCGCTGTCGCCGCAATAGGCGACGGTGAACGGCGTGACGCCGGCGACCATGTCGCGGATCGGCGGCGTCTTGATGCGCTGGTTTTCCAGCGCATACAACGACACGCGCTGCGCGTCGGCCTGGGCGACCAGCATGCGCTTGCCGTCGGTCGGGAACGAGACGGTGAGCGGCCCGCGCCCTGCTTCGAGGGGTTGCTTGTCGGCAATGGCGACCTTGCCCTCGCGGATCGACAGCCACACCAGCGCGTTGTCGGGATTGGACGCCACCACCGCCATCGCGCCGCCGGGATGGAACTTGACCGAGGACGGCCGCACGCCGAGCGCCAAGGTCTGGCTCACGCGCGGAGTCTTGCCGGACAGATCGACCACCGACAACGTGTCGTCGTTGGCGTAAGCCTTCGGATCAGCCGCATCCACGCGCGAGGACGACGCCACCAGCGCCAGATCGCCGCGCGCGGACACCGCCAGCGATTCGGGCGGGCCCAGGTAACTGGTCGGCAGCTTCACTTCGCCGAGCGTGCGCAGTTGGCCGTCTTCGAGCTTGAAGAACACCGCCGAATCGCCGGCCGGCTTGGCCGCGATCACGCTCTGGCCATCGACCAGGATCGCCTTGGAATCCACGGCGACGCCGACGACCTGCGCGTTGGCGGCTAGCGCGGCGAGGATCAGGCTCAGGGCGAGCGGCAGGCGAGGTGCGTTCATGCGGGCGTCCTTCGGGGCGGGAGCGTCGATGATCGGCAACGCGGCTGCATACGGCCCCTGTCGAATGTCATGCCGAGGCGCTGCGATCTTGGCGACCCCAACAAAAACCGCATTTCTCCCTCTCCCGCTTGCGGGAGAGGGCTGGGGTGAGGGATGAGCGCCGCAGGCGCGAATGCTCTTGCGTGAAGCCTCACCACTCCTCGCACCCTCACCCCAACCCCTCTTCCGCGCCCCGAAGGAAGTCACCTTGGGTGGCAAGCGGGAGAGGGGCTCCATCATTTCGTAGTTCGGGCGACCTTGTTACCGGCTCCCATCGCAACGCCCGCCAATGAAACTATCCGTGCAGCCACACCAACTGGCGCCAACCGCAAGCCCGCCTTAAGGTCATCCCAAGCGACCCCAACGCCGCATCCCCCAAGGACCGCCATGCCCATCGCCACCGTCCACGCCCGCACCGAACCCACGCCCTTTGTAGTGACCTTCATCGACGACGGCGGCCACAGCTGGCAGGCCGACGAACCGGCCGAGCTCGGCGGCGGCGACAGCGCTCCCTCGCCCGAGCGCCTGCTGCTGTCCAGCCTGGGCGCCTGCACCGCGATCACCGTGCGAATGTACGCCGCGCGCAAGCAGTGGCCGCTGGCCGGAGTGGAAGTCACGCTGCGCTTCAATCCCGACGGCAAGCCGGCCGCGGGCACCGATATCGAACGCAATATCCGTCTGCTCGGCGAACTCAGCGAAGAACAGCGCGAGCGCTTGCTGCAGATCGCCAACGCCTGCCCGATCCATAAGGTGCTGACCGGCGAGGTGCGCATCGCGACCCGTCTGGACGCGGCGCAAGTCTGAGCCGCGGCGACCGCGCGCAGCGGTCGCCGCGTGGGCGGCGTTACTGCGCCGCCGGTGCCGCCGCCGCGGTGCGGTGGAAGCTGTGGAACGCGCGCTGCACCAGTACGAAGAACAGCGGAATGAAGATCACGCCGAGGAAAGTGCCGGCGAGCATGCCGCCGAACACGCCGGTGCCGATCGCGCGCTGAGCGCCGGCGCCGGCGCCGGTCGCGACCGCCAGCGGCAACACGCCGAAGCCGAACGCCAGCGAGGTCATCAGGATCGGGCGCAGGCGGCTGTGCGCGGCCAGCACGGTGGCTTCGATCAGCGACTTGCCCTGCTCGACATAATGCTTGGCGAACTCGACGATCAAGATCGCGTTCTTCGAGGTCAGCCCGACCGTGGTCAACACCGCCACCTGGAAGTACACGTCGCGCTCCATGCCGCGCATGAAGGTGAACACGACGACGCCGATGATGCCCAGCGGCACCGCCAGCAGAATCGCCACCGGCATCGACCAGCTTTCGTACAAGGCCGCCAGCCACAGGAACACCACCAGCAGCGACAGCGCGTACAGCAGCGGCGCCTGCGACACCGCCTCACGCTCCTCGAACGACTGGCCGACGAACTCCGCGGCGAAGCCCTGCGGCAATTGCGCGACCAGACGCTCGACTTCCTGCATCGCCTCGCCGGTGCTCAAGCCTTCCACCGCCTCGCCGTTGAGATTCATCGCCGACACGCCGTTATAGCGCTCCAGCTGCGGCGGGCCGTGTTCCCAGCGCGAAGTCGCGAACGCCGCCACCGACACCATCTCGCCCTGCTTGTTGCGCACGTGCCAGCGGCCGAAATCCTCCGGCCGCATGCGGAACGGCGCGTCGGCCTGCATCACCACGCGCTTGACCCGGCCGCGATCGATGAAATCGTCGATATAGCGCCCGCCCCAGGCCACCGACAGCATGTCTTCGACATCGCTCATCGACAGGCCCAGCGACGCCACTTTCTGCGGATCGATGTTGATGTACAGCTGCGGCGTGTCGTCCTGGCCGTTGGCGCGCACGTTGGCCAGCAAAGGGCTCTTGGCCGCCAGTTCCAGGAACTTGTCGCGCGCCGCGGTCAGCGCCTTGTGGCCCTGGCCGTAGCTGTCCTGCAGATAGAAATCGAAACCCACCGAATCGCTGAGCTGCACCACCGGCGGCGGCGCGAAGGCGAACACGCGCGCGTCGGTGATCTTCGACAACTGCTTGGCCGCGCGCTGCTGCACCGCCTTGACCCCGAGCTCGGCGGGCTTGCGCTCGCTCCAGTCGCGCAGCTGGATGAAGCCGAAACCGGCGTTCTGGCCCTTGCCGCTGAAGTTGGAGCCGGCCACGGTGAAGGTCGCCGCCACCGCCTTGCTTTCGTCTTTCAGGAAGATGTGTTCGACCTGATCGAGCACCTTCAAGGTCCGCGCCTGGGTCGCGCCGACCGGGCCCTGCACCATCGTCAGCAGATAGCCTTGATCCTCGGCGGGCAGGAACGCGGTCGGCAGGCGGAAGAACAGCACCGCCATCAACACGCCCAATCCCAGGTACACCGCCACCCAGCGCAGCGGCCGCTTGAGCATGCCGGCGATGAAACCCTCGTAACGCCGTCCGCCCTGATCGAACTTACGGTTGAACCAATGGAAGAACCCGCGCTGGCGCCGCGGCGCGGCCGGGTCATAGGGCTTGAGCAAGGTCACGCACAGCGCCGGGGTCAGCACGATGGCGACGATCACCGACAACACCATGGCCGAAACGATAGTGATCGAGAACTGCCGGTAGATGACCCCGGCCGAGCCTTGCAGGAACGACATCGGAATGAAGATCACCGACAGCACCGAGGCGATGCCGATCAGCGCGCCGGTGATCTGCTTCATCGACTGCGAGGTCGCCTCCACCGGCGTCATCCCTTCCTCGTGCATCAGCCGCTCGACGTTTTCGACCACGATGATCGCATCGTCCACCAGCAGGCCGATCGCCAGCACCACCGCGAACATGGTCAGCATGTTGATCGACAGGCCGACCACGGCCAGCACGATGCAGGTCCCCAGCAGCACCACCGGCACGGCGATGGTCGGGATCAGGGTGGCGCGGATGTCCTGCAGGAACAGATACATCACCACGAACACCAGAAAGATCGCCACGAACAAGGTCTCGACCACGCCGTGGATCGACATGCGCACGTACGGCGAAGTGTCGAACGGAAACACCGCGGTCAGCCCGCGCGGCATCTGCGGCTTGAGCCGGTCGAGCTGGGCCTTGACGCCTTCCACCATCGCCAGCGAGTTGGCGCCGTTGGCCAGGGTGATGCCGATGCCCGAGGTGGGCTTGCCGTTGTAGCGGGCCAGGCGGCTGTAGTCGGCGCGGCCGAGTTCGATCCGGGCGACGTCGCCCAGGCGCAGGCTGGCGCCGCTGCCGCTTTCGTTGCGCAGGATGATGTTGCGGAACTGCTCCGGCGTGCGCAGCCGGCCCAGCGCGATCACCGAGGCGTTGAGCTGCTGGCCCTGCACCGACGGCGTGTCGCCGAGCTGGCCGATGGAGGCCTGCGAGTTCTGCGCCTGCACCGCCGCCGACACATCGGCGGGGGTGAGCTTGTACGAGTTGAGCTTGTCCGCGTCCAGCCAGATCCGCATCGCCCGCTTGGAGCCGAACAACTGCACGGTGCCCACGCCGGGCACGCGGCTGAGCGAATCGAACACGGTGGTGGCGACGAAATCGTCGATTTCATCCGTGCGCAGATTGCCGTTGGTGGAGACGAAGGCGACCACCAACTGGCGCGCGCCGCTGGCCTTGGTGACCGAAATCCCCTGCTGCTGCACGATCTGCGGCAACAGCGGCGTGGCCTGCTGCAACTTGTTCTGCACCTGTATCTGGGCGAAGTCCTGATCGGTGCCGGTGACGAAGGTCAGGCTGACGGTGACGTTGCCGTAACGGTCGCTGGTGGAGACGATGTCCTTGAGCCCCTCCAGCCCGGTCACGTTCTGCTCGATGATCTGCGTGACCGATTCCTCCACGGTCTCGGCCGACGCGCCCGGATAGCTGGCCTCGATATCCACCGACGGCGGCGCGATATCGGGATAACGCGAAATCGGCAACCGCGTCAGCGCATACAGTCCGGCCAGCACGGTGACGATCGCGATCACCCACGCGAGGATGGGACGCTTGATGAAAAAATGCGACATCCAGTCTTCCCTGAATTAACGGCCGGCGCTCGCGGCCGGCGCCGGCTTGGACGCCGGCACCGCCTTCACGAGCATGTCGGGCTCTACCTTCTGCCCGCCTTCCACGATCACGCGTTCGCCGGCCTTGAGCCCGTCCTCGACCAACCACTGGTCGCCGACCGTGCGCGACACGCGCACGCTGCGCTGCTTGACCTTGTTGTCCTTGTCCACGACCCAGGCGCTGGCCTTGCCGTCGGCGTCCAGGGTCACCGCCTGCTGCGGCGCCAGCAAGGCGTCGGCGAGCGTGCCTTCCTTGACGATCGCGCGCACGTACATGCCCGGCAACAAAGTCAGCTTCGGGTTGGGCACCACCGCGCGCAACAGGAAGTTGCCCGTGGTCGGGTCGACGGTGACGTCGGAGAACTGCAGCTTGCCTTCGTGGCCGTAAGCCGCGCCGTTTTCCAGCTGGATGCTGACCGCCGCGCCGGCGTCGCTGGATTGCAGCCGGCCCGAATCGATCGCCTGCTTCAGCGCCAGCCAGTTGGCGCTGGGCTGGTTGACGTCCACATAGATCGGATCGAGCTTCTGCACCAGCGCCAGCGGCTCGTCCTGGTTGGCGGTGACCAGCGAGCCTTCGGTGACGTTGGACTTGCCGATGCGTCCGCTGATCGGCGCGACGATGTTGGCGTAGGCCAGATTGACCCGCGCGGTTTGCAAGGTGGCGCGCGCCACGCCGACTTCGGCCTGGGCCTGGTCGGCGGCCATGACCGCGCTCTCGTTGTCCTGCTCGCTGACCGCGTGGATCTTGTTCAACTCGCGCGAACGCTTCGCCGCCAACTGAGCGGCGTGAGCGGTGACCTCGGCCTTGCGCAGATTGGCCTGCGCGCTGTCGAAGCTGGCCCGGTAGACCGCATCGTCGAGCTGGTACAGCGCCTGCCCGGCCTGGACGAATTCGCCCTCGACGAACAAACGCTTTTTCACGATGCCGCTGACCTGCGGACGGATGTCGGCGACCTGCATCGCGCGGGTGCGGCCCGGCAGTTCCTGGGTCAGAACCAACGGGGCATTGACGAGCGTGACCACGCTGACCTGCTGCGGCGGCTTGCTTGCGTCCTCCTGCGAGCGGCTTTCGCCGCAAGCAGGCAACAAGATCGCGAGCGCGCATCCGGCGGCGAGCGCCATGGCATTGCTGACTGACGAACGCACTGCAGTTTCTCCTAGCGGCTGCCGGGCATGGAATCATGTCCGGTATCGAGAACGACGGGATCGATGTAGCTCACGCTCTCGAGAATGTAGAACTTGCGCAGATGGAACGCGTCGCGATAGATCGGCTCGTCGTTCTTGGTGATCGAAGGGCATTCGCCATCCGGGCACAGGCCGCCGAGCGGATCGATCAGGGTCGCGTTGTTGTCCTTGGCGATCTGCCGCAACCGTACCAGGAACGGCTCGTAGGCCGTCAACAGGTGCTGCTTGCTCGCCGGCTCGCTGTTGACCCGGAAACCAGGCGCAAAAATGGTGCGCTGGACCATCTGTCGCGGCGCGAAGCCCGGATTGAGCGGCGCGTTCTGCATGATGTAGACCTTCTTGCCCGAGGCGGCGAAGCCCTCGACCATGCGGCGCACGTTCTCCAGCGCCGGATCGGCCACCGGCAGCAGCGGGCGCACTTCGCCGACGTGATCGCTGTCGCGGTTGCCGGTCAGGTACGAGTACCACGAGAATCCGATCACCACCGATTCGATCGGCGCGGTCTTGGCCATGGCGATGGCATCGACCAGCAGCTGCCGGCACTTGGCGTGGGCGACGCGGGTGATTTCGTCGTGCGGGGCGCAACCCGGGCGCCAGGCGAAGATCGCGCCGCGGCTGTTGCCCGGATGCTCCTTGAGCACCTTGTCCACGCGCCAGTGGTACTGCGCCAGAGTGCTGTCGCCGATGAACAAGACCTTCTTCGCACCGGTGCCGACGTTGAGGAAGCCCGGCTCCTTCGGATACGGGAAGTCTTCGTTCTCGGCGGCGAGGATCTTGGCCACATCGGCCGGGATCGGACGCGCCGGGATCTGGGTCTTGTAGGTCAGCCAGCCGCCGACCGCGCACACCGCCATCGTCGCGAACAGGCCGCTGGCGACCTTCAGCGTCTTCGGCGAAGTGCGCAGCGGCCGCTCGATATAGCGATAGGTCAGCCACGCCAGCACGAACGACAGGGCCACCACGCCCACGCGCAGCGCCGGGGTGTAGTCGCGCCAGTCGATGGTGTGGGCCAGCGACAGCAGCGGCCAATGCCACAGGTACAGCGGATAGCTGATCAACCCGACGAACACCATCCAGCGCTGGCTCAGCACGCGGCGGCTGATGAAGCTGCCGGGGCCGGCGGAAATCAGCAGCACCGAACCGATCACCGGTGCCAGCGCCCACCAGCCGGGGAATTCCATCTTGTTGTGCAGGAACGCGAACGAACCGATCAACAGCACCGCGCCGAGGTTGGCGCGGGCGTTGTCGCCGAACAAACCCTTGTGCGGAATCCACGACGGCAGGCTTTCATGTCCGCCGTGGGCGGCCTTGTTCTGAGTGGCGAAGGCGAGCAAACCGCCGAGCGACAGCTCCCACAGGCGCGCGGTCGGCAGATAGAACGACTGCAGCGGTTCTTCGTGCACGGCCGAGACGTTCAAGTAGAACGACACCACCGTGATCGCGCCGAGCAACGCCACCTGCCAGCGGCCCAGCCGCCAGGTCGCCCACAGCAGCAGCGGCCACACCAGGTAGAACTGCTCTTCCACGCCCAGCGACCACAAATGCACCAGCGGCGCCTCGATCGCGCCGAAGTACAGATTGGTGTCGATGAACAAACTTAAGTTGAGTACGAAGGCCGCGCCGGCGGCTATGTGTTTGCCCAGTTGCTCGAATTCGTCCGGCAACAGCACCAGCCAGCCGAACAGGAACACCGTGATCATCATGGTGATCAGCGCCGGGAAGATGCGCTTGATGCGACGGCCGTAGAAGCCCAGCAGGCTGAACTGCTGCTTGTTCAAGGCGCGCAGCAGGATGCCGGTGATCAGATAACCGGAGATCACGAAGAAGATATCCACGCCGACGAAGCCGCCGGGTATCAGCGCGGGGAACGCGTGGAAGATCACCACCGGCAATACCGCGATGGCGCGCAGGCCATCGACATCAGGCCGGTAATCCAGGTGCGGCGCGGCGGGTTTTTCCTTGACCGGCGCGATGGCGTCGGTTGTGACTGCAATGGACATGGGGCTACCTGTGCTTGGCAAGAGTTGAATGGAATCCGATCAAGGCCCGCGCGTTCGCGCCGGGCCGGCATGGACCGTCCGGGTTCATCCGTCGCCGGGTTTGCGCCTGCCCTCCTCTTGCCACCGCTTGCTGTGCACCTTCAACCACTCCACCCGGTCCATCAGCACCTTCACGTAGGCGTCGGTATAGACCTGCGCGCCGGATTGCGAGAGATGCGACCACTCGGGAATGTCGAGGTTTTGCATCTGGGTGTAGTCCTCGAAATGGATGCCGAACGAGTTCGTCTCGCGCATCAATCGATCCCAGCCCGCCGCGCGCGGGAAACGCACGCGCTCCACGTCCAGCAGATGGCCGGCCGAAGGCGTGCGCAACCACACCACTTCACCGCCCCTGGCACGGATGCGATCGATGTCGGGCTTGGTCTTGGCGATCACGCGATCGACCACGTCCTTTTCCATCGGATCGCCGACCCAGTACTGGCCCCAGACGTAACGCGCGTGTTCGTTCAAGCGCGGATCGGTCTTGATCCGGTTCCACAGATACATCTGGCGGTCGTCGTAGGACTCGGCGATCTTCCATACCGACAGCGGCGCCACGCCTTCGCGTTGCGGCCAGTCGGCCCGTTCGAGCAGCTTGAACAAGGTGTAGTTGCTGTCCAGGAACGCCAGATCGCGCGAGGCGGCCTTGTACAGCAGATGGCCGGACTGCTGAGAGGGCGTCTGGTGATTGATGTACTTCAGCACCGTCACGCGCCGGCCCAGCTCATCGCTGAAGTAGCTCGATTCGCTGATGCCGACCACCACCAGGCCGGCGAAGCGTTCGTCGGAGGCTAGATCGTGCAGGAACGGCTGTGCGCTGGTCGCCGGCAAGGCGAGCTGCAGCGGCTTGCGTCCGGTGAGTTCCTCCCACTTGCTCAGCTCGGTGCCGAACAGCACGCGCGAGTCGCCGATGATCACCACCGAATCGGCCGGCAGCTTGTCCAGCCTGCGCCGCTGTTCGACCCAGTAGTCGCGATCGTCGTCCAGATCGCCCGCCTGCAGGCCGAGATGGCGCATCGCGATCTCCCAGCCCAGCACCAGCAGGAAGGTGCTGATCAGCACCTTCAGCATCAGCTTCGGCCAGGGTTGATCCGGCACCGGACGCGCCAGCCCGGTGCCGAAGCTGCTCTCCGAATCGGCGGTGGAAACCGCCGAATGCGGACGCTGCGACGGATCGGGTCCGAGCAGATCGGGGGCGACAGCGCCGGCGTCAAAACTGGAAGTAGATGAAACCATCGCCATTCCCTTGCGTAATGATGGTCAGAAACAGCATGCCGCTCATGGTCGAGACCAACAGCCATTGCGGAGCGCGCGCAACCACGTGTTCCAGCTCCTTGTCGCGCATATGCCAATGCGCGAACAGGGTCAGGGCCACGCAGACCAGGCTCAGAACGATCTGATACAACGACAGGATCGGCGCGGCGTCGGCATGCAGGCCGATCATGCTGCGGTAGATCGACATCGCCTCGGCCAGCGTCGGCGAACGGAACAGCACGCGGGTGCAGGTGATGATCCAGAACGTCAGCAACATCATGCTGACCTGGAACCACAGCCCCTTGGGAATGTTCCAGGCCTTGGTCTTGCGCCGCATCCAGCGCTCGCCGCACAGCAGCAGGCCGAATACGCCGCCCCAGATCACGAAGGTCCAGTTCGCGCCGTGCCACAGGCCGCTGATCAACAAGGTGATCATCAGATTGCGGTAGGTGCGCGCTTCGCCGTCGCGACTGCCGCCCAGCGGGTAGTACACGTAGTCGCGCAGCCAGGTCGAGAACGAGATATGCCAGCGCCGCCAGTATTCGGCGATGCCGATCGCCGCCAGCGGCGCGCGGAAGTTGTTCGGAATGCTGAAACCCAGGCACATGGCCGCGCCGATGGCGGTGACCGAGTAACCGGCGAAGTCGAAGAAAATCTGCGTGGCGAACGAGGCCGTTCCGACCCAGGCGTCGATACCGGTGATCGGGTCGCCGTTGCCGTAAACCGCATCCACCGCCGGCGCGAACACGCCGTCGGCCAGCACCACTTTCTCGAACATGCCGAAGATCATCAGCGCGAACCCCCAGCACAGCTGATTGGCCGTGGCGGTGCGCGGACGCTGGAACTGCGGCACCAGATCGGCGGTGCGCAGGATCGGGCCGGCCACCAACTGGGTGAAGAACGACACGAACAAGGCGAAGTCGAACAACTTCGGAATCGGCTCGACCCGCTTCCAGTAGATGTCCAGGGTGTAGGACATCGAATGGAAGATGTAGAACGAGATGCCGACCGGCAGCAGGATGTTCCACTTCGGCGCGGTGTACTGCACGCCGATCAGCTGCATCAACGCGTGCCAGTTCTCCTGCGCCCAGTTGCCGTACTTGAAGAAGCCCAGAAAGCTCAGGTTGAAGATGATCGACACGATCAGCCAGGCCCGTCGCCGGCCCTGCTCGGTCTGGCGATGGATCTTCAGCGCCACCGCCCAATCGACCACGGTGGACGCCCACAGCAGCAACAGGAACGGCGGGTTCCAGGCGGCGTAGAACAGATAGCTCGCCACCAGCAGATTGGCTTTCTTGACCGACCACGGCAGCCGCAGGTTGTGCAGGAACAGCACCACCGCGAAAAACACCAGGAACGTAAGCGAATTAAAGACCACGGCGAGCCTCCGTTGCCTGTGAGCGTGGATGCATCCGCGACCGGCCCGTGCGCAGTCCGGCGGCGATGCTTGCGAGCGCGGCCGTCATCGCAGCCACCACCAGGCTGCCGCGGCGACGCCGCACACCGCGACCGCGGCCAGCGCCTTCGCCGAGCGCAGCAGGATCGCGTCCTGCTGCTGGGCGCGGGCGCGCGCTTCGCCGTAGGGCATGGTCGTGTGCGCGATCATCGAATACAGCGGCAGCCAGCGCTTGGGCCACAAGCGGTTGAGGGCGATGTCCAGGCGCTTGCGCGCGACGAACCACGGCGACTGCACCTTCTTGCGCAGCTCGACGAAGTTCTCCTTCGACAGCTCGCACAGCACATCGGTGTGCTGGCGCCGGGCCTGCTCGTAGGCGTGGAAGGCCGCGGCGGTGTCGCCCTGGTTCGCGCTCAGCGCGGACACCAGCGTGCAGCAATCCTCGAACGCCGAGTTCATGCCCTGGCCGTAGAACGGATACACCGCATGGCAGGCATCGCCGACCAGCACCGCCCAATCGCCGAAGGTCCATGGCGCGGTGCGGGTGGTGATCAGCGAGCCGACCGGATGCTTCATCCATTCCTCGATCAGGCCAGGCAGCAGCCGCACCAGATCGGGGAAATACTTGCTGATCAGCGCGGTGATTTCTTCCGGCGTGCGCACCGTGGCGAAGCTGTCCTCGCCTTCGAACGGCAGGAACAAGGTCAGGGTGTGCGAGCCGTCGCGGTTGGGATGGGAGACGAACAGGCAATGGCTGCGCGGCCAAACGTGCAGCGCGGTCAGCTCGATCACCGACTGGCCGTCGGCGCCGGGCGCCAGGGTCAGTTCCTTGTAGCCCCACTCCAGGTATTCCTGGTGATAATTGGCGCGCTCGCCGCGCTGCAGTTCGCGCCGCGCGCTGGAGAACGCGCCGTCGGCGCCGACCATCCACTGCGGATGCGCGACCACGCGGCCCTGCGCGGTCTCGAACTCGACCGTGCGCGCGGCCTTGTCGACCTGGGCCAGGCGATGGCCGAAGTGCAGGCGCACCTGCGGATGGCGCTCGGCGTGATCCAGCAGCAGATGACCCAGCTCGTTGCGGTCGATCGAATGCAGGACTTCGCTGGCGTCCTTGCCGTAGGGCTGATAGCGCGTGCTGCCGTCGGGCGCGTGGATCACCCGGCCGCTCATCACTACCGCGGTATCGAGCACGGTCTGCAACAGGCCGACCATATCCAGCGCCTGCATGCCGCGCTTGGACAAGCCCAGGTTGATCGAGCGTCCGGCGCGGCCGCCCTGCGTGCGCGGATCGGGCTGGCGCTCGTACAGATCGACCGCGTAGCCCTTCTGCGCCAGGGCCAGCGTCAACATCGAACCGGCCAGGCCGCCGCCGACGATGGCGATGCGCTCGCTGGCAGGCGTGTCGCTGGCGATGGTCTCGGCCTTGCCCAGGCTGGCGCTGCCGTCGGCATGTTCTCGCGTATGCAGGTTCATGCCGGCTCCACCGCCGCTTCGCTGGCCTCGGCCGGCACGGTGCGCATGGCGACCTCGGCGACGATCAGCTTCTCCAGCGCTTCGTTGAACTTGGACGGCTTGAGCGATCCGCCCAGGCGATACAGGTACGAGCGCAGGAACGCGGCGCGCTCGGCCGGCGCATACAGATCGCGGGTCATGAACGGCAGATCCGATTCGACCATCAGGCGGATGGCAAGCATCGGCACCGGGCTGCGCAGCGGACGGAAATCGGGATTGCGCAGGCCCGGGCTGTCGTTCATCGAATGGAACTCGCCCAGCATCATGCCCTGATCGACGAAGTACGGCTTGAGCCGGTACTGCACCTTATCGACCAGCGCCGCGCCTTCCGCGCCGCGCGCGGTCAGGGTCGGGAACGCGACCAGGAACGCCTTGTTGATCGAGTCCGGCGACTTGGTCGGCTCGGTCGCCAGGAATACGTTGCGGTATTCCTTGATGATTTCCGAGATGCTGTCCACGGTCGGCTCGGCGTCGGCGACCTCGGAAATCCAGATCGTGTCCATGTTCAAGGCGCCCGGTACGAACGGGCAGATCGAACCGGAACGGCCGAGGTTGGGATGCGGCGCGCCGATGAATTCGCGCACCCACTTGAGCATGCCGGCCAAGGTCGAAGTCGGCTCGCATTCGCGCTCCACTTCCGAGACCCGCATCAGCCGCGGCACCGCGGACGACTGCATCGCCGCCGGCGCCTGGTCGTTGTGTCTGGCGGCCGCGGCGGCGTGCTTGCACGGCGCCGGGGATTGCCCTAGCTCAGTTTTCATTTCGCACTCCTTGCCTTCACGTTGTCGCGCCAGCCTTGCTGACCTGCTCGATACTTCCTGTTCATCGCTGCACTTCCTGTCGTTGTGAACCGGCCGTCCCCTAGAGGCCGCCTGGTGATCCGCGCCGCGCCTCAGTAAGAGGGCTCGGCGATGATTTGATTCTTTTCTTCGGTTGCCGCCACGTCTTCGAGTTCGTCGATGCGGCGGATCGCCGGCACGCCGTAGGCCCACAGCGCGACCAGGCTCATCGACACGCCCAGCAGCACGAACATCAGGCCGATGCCGCGGCCGGGCCCGACGCCGATCACGCTGCCGACGCTGTCGGCCAGCCAACCGTTCTCAAGCAGCGCCGGGCCAAACACGTAATCCGACAACGGCCCGGCCAGGCAGTAGCCGATCGCCATCGCCACGTTCAGCACCAAGTCCTGGATCGCGAAGCAGCGGCCCAGCAACTGCGGCGGAACCTTGCTCTGCCACAGCGAATTGTTGGAGGCGTCGATCGCAGGCAGCATCGTGAACAACACGAACCCCGCCGCCGCGACCAGAAGAAACGTGGGATGCAGCCCGTGCACGGCCAGGAACACGCCGCCGAGCATCGAGAACACCAGTACCCCGTTGATGCGCTTCTTCGGCCCGCCCGACATCGTCATCGCCAGTCCGCCGAGCAGCAGGCCGCAGCCGCTGATGGCGTATTGCATGCCGACTCGCTCCGGCGTGGAGAACGACAGCAGCAAGGGTGCGATGAGCACGCTGGCGATGGCAAACACGAAATGGTTATAGCCATACACCTTCAGCAGGCCGAGCAATCCCGGCCGCCCGTGCACGTAGCGCCAGCCGATCACCGCTTCGCGCAAGACGCTTTCCGGAGCCGCGCCGGTGCTCGCCGGCGCGCGCGGGATCGTCACCAGCAACAAGGTCACGATGCCGACGGCGAAGGTCGAGGCGTCGATCAGCAGCACGCCCTTGAAATCGATGGCGCTGACCAGGAAACCGGCCAGCAGCGGCCCGCAGATCGACGCCGCGGCTTCGCCCGAGTGAACCAGCCCGTTCGCGCGCGGCAGATGCTGCGCCGGCACCAGCAGCGGCACGCTGGCGAGGAAGGCCGGCTTGCGGAAGGTTTCCAGCAGCGAGGCCGTCGCGGCGACCGCGTACACATGCCAGACCGCGAGTTGGCCGGTGGACAGCAGCAAAGCCAGCGACGCCATCAAGGTCATCGCCGCCACGTCGCAGACCATCAGGATCGTGCGCCGGTCCCAGCGATCGACCAGCGCGCCGGCCCACGGCGCGGCGAAGATCGCCGGCAGCGCGGTGACGATGAAGGTGATCGCGAACTGGGTGGTCGAGCCGGTGGTGCGCAGCACCCACAGCCCCAGGGCGAAGCTCGACAGCTTCGAGCCGATGCCCGAGAGCATCTGCCCGATCCACACCAGCACAAAATTCCGCGACAGCACGAATCGGCTCATACCCGTATTGCTCCCTTGCATGACTGCATCGGCATGCGGCCGCGCCATCGCTTCGTGTTGGTGCTCATAGCGGCAGCTCCGCCGGTGCGTCATCGGATTGGAAATCGACCGCGGGCGTTTTCGCCGCGGCGCCGGTTCGCGTCGCTTGCGTGCGGGCGCGGCGGTCGCCCACGCGCAAGGCGAGCGCGGCGAGCGTGGGGTGTTCGAAGAGATCGGCCAGGGCCAGATCGAAACCGGCGGCGTGCAGACGGCCTTGCACTTGCAGGGCCAGCAGCGAATGGCCGCCGAGGTCGAAGAAGCGGTCGTTGCGGCCGATGCGGTCGAGCTTGAGTGCGTCGGCCCAGAGCTGCGCCAGCAGGGTTTCGGTTTCGCCTTGTGGGGCTTCGTAGTCGCGGCTTCGGTAGGCGTCGGCGTTGGGTGCGGGAAGCGCCTTGCGATCGAGTTTGCCGTTGGAGGTGCGCGGCAAGCTCTGCAATTGCAGGTAGGCCGACGGCAGCATGTAGTCCGGCAGCGTCGCGCTCAGGTGGCCGCGCAACGCGTCGGCGTCCATCGCCGCGCCGCCTTCAGTGACGATGTAGGCCACCAGGCGCTTGTCGCCCGGCTGGTCTTCGCGCGCCAACACCACGGTGTCGCGCACCGCTTCGTGTTCGACCAAGCGCGATTCGATCTCGCCCAGTTCGATGCGGAAGCCGCGGATCTTGACCTGGAAGTCGTTGCGGCCCAGGTATTCGATATTGCCGTCCGCGCGCCAGCGACCCAGGTCGCCGGTCTTGTACATCCGCTCACCGTCGATGAACGGATTGGGCAGGAAGCGTTCCGCGGTCAGCTCATCGCGATTGAAGTAACCACGCGCCACGCCGGCGCCGCCGATATACAACTCGCCGCTGGCGCCCATCGGCACCGGCTGCAAGTGGCGGTCGAGCAGGTAGACCTGCGTATTCGCCAGCGGCCGGCCGATGTGCGGGGCGAAGCCGCTGTCGCGGTCCATCGCGACCCAGGTTGAGTAGGTCGTAGTTTCGGTCGGGCCGTACAGGTTGCACAGGCGCTGCACCGGGGTTTGTGCGAACAGGCGCTCGGCGAGTTCGCGCTTGAGTGCTTCACCGGCGACGTTGACGACTTCGACCTTGGGATCGATCGCCTGCGCGTCCAGCAGTGCCTGCAGCGCCGACGGCACGGTGTTGATCAGGCGGATATCGTGCTCGCCTTCCTGCAGCGCCAGCGCGTCATCGACGACTTCGGTGCAGCCGCCGACGATCAGCGGGGCGAAGCATTCGTAGATCGACAGATCGAAGTTCAGCGAGGTCGAGAACAGGGTCTTGGCCAGCACCGATGCTTCGAACGAATCCTTCGCCCAGACCAGAAAATTCACCGCGTTGCGGTGTTCGATCATCACGCCCTTCGGTGTGCCGGTCGAACCGGAGGTGTAGATCAGGTATGCCAGATGGCTGGACGTCAAGCCGCCCACAACGGGTGCTTCAGCGGATTCGCTTCGCCACGCCGCGTTCGAATCAACCAGATCGATCAACGGCGCCGCCACAATGTCCGGCAGCGACTCGCGCGCAGTGGCCGAAGTCAGCACCGCCATCGGCACGCTGTCGGCGAGCGTGTGCGCCAGACGGTCGCGCGGATACACCGGGTCCAGCGGAACGTAGGCGCCGCCGGCCTTGAGCACGCCGAACACGCCGACCACCATCGCCAGACCGCGTTCGATGCTGATGCCGACGCGGTCATCGGGCTTCACGCCCAGGCCGATCAAATGATTCGCAAGCCGGTTGGCCTGACGATCCAGCTCGGCATAGCTGAGCGATTCGCCGCGATGCACCACAGCTGGCGCATCCGGCGTCCGCGCAACTTGCGCCTCGAACAGCTGATGGATGCAGGCCTGCTCGGGATACGCTCTGCCGGTATCGTTGAAATCGGCCAGAACGCGCTGCCGCTCGATCGCCGGCAACACCTCCAACTGCGTCAACGCCGAACCCGGCGCCTGCTCCAACGCATGCGCCAGCGAAGCCAATGCCGTATCGAACATCGCGCAGATCAGAGCCGGATCGACCGACTCATCGACCTGCACATTGAAGCTCAAGCCGCCATCGGCCTCATCGTTGACCGACACGGTCAAGGGATAGTTGGTCCGCTCCGACCACTGCAGCAGTTCCAGGCCGGTGGAGAAACCATCCTGCGCATCGCCGCCCTCGCCCGCCGCCTGATAGCGGTAATTGAGCAGCGAGTTGAACAACGGCAGCGGCGACGGCACCGCGCTGCAACGCTGGGCCAGATTGAACGGCGCGTGCTCGTGACGCAGCAGCTCGGTCAGGCGCTCATGCGCCAGCCGCACCTTGTCGCGCACGCTGCCCTCGCCCAGCGCCAGGCGCAGCGGCAAGGTGTTGATGAACACACCCATGCCGCGATCGGCGCCTTCGCCGCCGTGCATGCGGCCGAACATCACCGTGCCGAACACGACATCGTCGCGCCCGCTGACCCGCGCCAGCACCATCGCCCAGGCGAGGTGGCACAGCGTCGCCGGGCCCACGCCGGCGGCGCGCGCGGCGGCGCGCAGGCGGCGGCTGAGGTCGGCCGCGACTTCGAAATCGGCTTCCGCGATGCGGCTGCCGTCGCCCTGGGTATCGAGCAGACCGAACGCGGCGGTCGGCTCATCGATGTCGCCCAACAGATTGCGGAAATAGCTTTCGTGCTCTTCGCGACTCACGCCCAGTCGGGCCTGGGCAACGAAATTTCGGAACGGCACCGGCGCCGGCAGTTCGCTCGCACGGCCGCGCAGGATCGCCTCGACCTCCTCGTGAATCAGCTGCAGCGCGGTGTGATCGCTGGTCAGATGATGCATAAGTTCCAGCGCGACCCAGCGCTGGTTGCGCTCATCGCGGGCGATGAACCAGCGCCACGCCGGCGCCTGACGCAGATCCAGACGGTAATGGCGCGGGTCGAAACGCTCGCGCAGTTGTTCGGCGATGTCGCCGTCGGCCGGATCGAGTTCGATCTGCTCGATCACCAGCGGCGCGCGCCGCCACACCACCTGCACCGGTTCGGGCAGGCCTTCCCAGGCCAGCGCAGTGCGCAGGATGTCGTGACGGTCGATCACCGTCTGCAAGGCTTCGGCGTAGCGATCGAAGTCCTCGCGATGCTGCACGGCGTACAGCGTCGGCGACAGGAACACGTCGCCGTGGCGGCCGAGCGCGTGGTGGAACAGGAAGCTTTCCTGCAGCGGCGCCAGCGGATAGATGTCCTGGACATTGGCCGCGCCGCCGGGCGCCGCCGCGACGATGCGGTCGATATCGGTCTGCTGCAGCCGCACCAGCCGCAACATCGCCGGCACGATGGCGTCGCTGCCGGCCGCGATCGCGTTGGCCGGCACTACCACGCTGGCGTAGTCGCCGCCGACCGCCGCGGCCAGCGCCTGCAAGGTCGGCGCGGCGAACAAGGCGCGCACATCGATGGCCAGGCCGGCGTTGCGCATGCGCTCGATCAAACTCACCGCCAGCAGCGAATGCCCGCCGAGTTCGAAGAAGTTATCGTGCCGGCCGACCTGATCGAGCTTGAGCACTTCGCTCCACAACTGCGCGATAGCGGTTTCGACGGCACCGACCGGCGCCTCGTAGGCCCGCGACAGATACGCATCGGCCTGCGGCGCCGGCAATGCCTTGCGGTCCAGCTTGCCGTTGGTGGTCAGCGGCATGCGTTCGAGCACCACGTAAGCCGCCGGCACCATGTATTCGGGCAGCGCCGCGCTCAAGTGTGCGCGCAGGGTTTCGATGTCGACGCCGGCTTCGTCGTTGCTGCGCACGTAAGCGACCAGACGCTTGTCGCCGGGGCGGTCTTCGCGCGCCAGCACCGCGACTTCGCCGACGCCGGGGCAACCGGCCAGGCAAGCTTCGATCTCGCCCAACTCGATACGGAAGCCGCGGATCTTGACCTGGAAATCGCCGCGCCCCAGGAACTGCAGGCTGCCGTCGGCGTTCCAGCGCGTGCGGTCGCCGGTGCGATACAACTTCGTCCCCGCCTGCGCCGCGAACGGATCGTCGATGAAGCGCGCGGCGGTGAGGTCCGGCGCGCCCAGATAGCCGTGCGCGACACCGACGCCGCCGATGCACAGCTCGCCCTCGGCGCCGCGCGGCAGCAGCCGCAACTGCGCGTCCAGCACATAAGTACGCACGCCCGGCAGCGGCCGGCCGATCGGCAGCTCGGCGCCGGACAGCTCCGAACCGTCGCGGGTGGCGAGCATGGTCGCGCAGACCGAAGCTTCGGTCGGGCCGTAGTGGTTGCTCAACGCGACCCGGCCTTGCGTGAGTTCGGCGAAGCGGCGCACCAGTTCCAGCGGAACGCTTTCGCCGCCGAACATCAGCAGGCGCAGATCCGGCAGCACCGGCGCATCGCGGCCGGCGCGCAGATCGATCAGACCGTCGGTCCAGCGCCGCCACAACGCCGCCGGCGCGTCGATCGCGCTGATGCGGTGTTCGCGGCAATAGTCTTCCAGCGCGCTTGCGGTCAGGTCGGCGGGCGAAGGATGCAGCACCAGCGCCGCGCCGACCGACAGCGCCGGGAATACGTCGCCGACCGAGGCATCGAACACCAGCGGCGGAATCATCAGCAGGCGTTGGCCGGCGAAATCGTGTCCGGCGACGAAGCCGCGCACCAGATTCATCGCGCCGCGATGGCTGACCACCACGCCCTTCGGCGTGCCGGTCGAGCCGGAGGTATAGATCACGTACGCGGTGGCGTCGGCATCGGCGTTCAACGACGGCGCGCGGGTGTGCGCCGGCAGTCCGGCGACGGTGGCGATGTGGCCGGACAGGCTTGCGCGCCATTGCACGGCCTTGCCGGCGTATTCGGCGAACGCCTCGTTCGGCAGCAACAGGGCCAGGACCTGCGCATCGTTGAGCACGTAGGCGATGCGTTCGTCGGGATAACCCGGATCGACTGGCACATAGGCCGCGCCCGCGGCCAGGATGCCGAGCACGCCGATCAGCGAATCGATCGAGCGATCGGCCAGGATCGCGATGCGGCTGTCGGCATCGGCGCCGAGTTCGCGCAAATGCCGGGCCACGCCGTTGGCGCGTGCGACCAGTTCGCGGTAGTTCAATTCGCGGCCTAGTTCGACCACGGCGGTCGCATCGGGCGTGCGTTCGGCCTGGGCCAGAATCCAGGCGTACAGCGATTGCGCGTCGGCATCGAGACCATCGCCGGCATGCGCACCGCCGTCGCCGAGCGCGAGCAGCTCGGCGCGTTCGATCGCATCGGGCAGTTCGATGTCGGCGATCGCCTGATGTTCGTCGGCGACCATCGCCTGCAGCATCCGCCGCAGATAACCCAGATGGCGTTCGATGCTGGACCGGTCGAACAAGGCGCTGGCGTATTCCAGCTGGCCGACGATGCGCTCGCCGACTTCGCTCAGATCCAGGCCCAGATCGAACTTGGCGATGCTGTAGGCCGGATTGACTTCCGACACGCTCAGGCCGGGCAGACGCAGGGATTCTTCGTCCAGGTTCTGCCAGGCCAACATCACCTGGAAGATCGGCGCATGCGCCAGGCTGCGCAGCGGGTTGACGATCTCCACCACTTGCTCGAACGGCAGATCCTGATGGTCCTGCGCTTCCAGCACCCGGCTCTTGACCTGCTGCAGCAGTTGCGCTGCGCTGCCGTCTATCTGCGCGCGCTGCGCCTGGGTATTGACGAAGAAGCCGATCAGCGGCTCGATTTCAGGGCGCGTGCGATTGGCCACGGCGGTGCCGACGACGACATCGTCCTGGCCGGACAGGCGCGACAACACCGCCATCCACGCCGCCAGCACGGTCATGTACAAGGTCGCGCCGTGGCGCTGGCCGAGCTTGCGCAGGGCCTGGGTGAGTTCGGCGTCGAACTCCACCGGCACCGCGTCGCCGATGAAGGATTGCTGCGCCGGGCGCGGGCGATCGGTCGGCAGTTCCAGCAGCGCCGGCGCGCCGGCCAATGCTTGTTGCCAGTAGTCGCTCTGCTTCGCCAACACTTCGCCTTGCAGCCAGTGCCGTTGCCATACCGCGTAATCGGCGTACTGGATCGGCAACGGCGGCAGCGGGTCGTCTTCGCCGGCCAGATAGGCGGCGTACAAGGCGCTCAGCTCTTCGGTGAACACGCCCGCCGACCAGCCGTCGGAAGCGATGTGGTGCATGGTGATCGACAGGACGTGCTCGTCGTCCGCGGTCTGCAGCAGCTCGCCGCGGAGCAACGGGCCGTGTTCCAGATCGAAAGCGCGGATGGTGGCGTCGGCCAGATGCCGGTCCAGCGCCGCCGCGTCGGCGCCGCGCAGGTCGCGCATGCGCAAGTCGAAGCCGGCATAGGCCGGGCCGATGTGCTGCACGGTCTGGCCATCGACGCGGCGGAAGGTGGTGCGCAGCACTTCGTGCCGCGCCACGATGCGGTCGAGCGCGCGCTGCAGCGCGCTGCGATCCAGCGTGCCGCGCAGGCGCAGCGCCATCGGGATGTGATACGCCTCGCTGCCGCCGTCGAGCTGACTGAAGAACCACAGGCGTTGCTGCGCGTACGACAGCGGCAAGGCCTGATCGCGCGGCACCGGCAGGATCGGCTGTTGTTCGCTGCGGCTGCGGCCGTGCAGATGCTCGGCCAGTTCGGCCAGCACCGGACGCGCGAACAGGTCCTTGAGCGAGACCTCGACTTCCAGCGCGCGACGCAGGCGCGACAACAAAGTCACCGCCAGCAGCGAATGCCCGCCGAGTTCGAAGAAGTTGTCGCGGCGACCGACCCGTTCGAGCTTGAGCACGTCGGCCCACAGCTGCGCCAGGGCGGATTCGACCTCGCCGATCGGCGCCTCGTATTCGCGCACCCGGTAAGCGGAGGCGTCCGGCGCCGGCAACACTTGACGGTCGAGCTTGCCGTTGCCGGTCATCGGCATGCGGTCCAGCACCACGAACGCGCCCGGCACCATATAGGCCGGCAGGCTCGCGGCCAGATGCGCGCGCAGGGCTTCGACGTCGATCTGGCTGGGATCGGCGGCAGACACGTAACCGACCAGGCGCTTGTCGCCGGGCTGATCTTCGCGCGCCAGTACCGCGCTTTCGCGCACGCCGGGGAACTGCGTCAGACGCGCTTCGATCTCGCCCAGCTCGATGCGGAAGCCGCGGATCTTGACCTGGAAGTCGTTGCGGCCCAGGTATTCGATATGGCCGTCGCCGCGCCAGCGGCACAGGTCGCCGGTCTTGTACAGACGCTCGCCGGCCACGAACGGGCTGGCGATGAAGCGTTCTTCGGTCAGCTGGGCGCGATTGAGATAGCCGCGCGCGACCTGCGCGCCGCCGACATAAAGCTCGCCCGCCACGCCGATCGGCGCCGGCTGCAGGTGCTGATCGAGGATGTAGATGCGGGTGTGCACGATCGGCTTGCCGATCAGCAGCTGCGAGGCCGGATCGCCGTCGAGCACGCACATGGTCGCGTCCACCGTCGCCTCGGTCGGGCCGTAGGCGTTGATCAGGCGCGGCAGGTGGCCATCGCGCTGGAACCAGCGCGCGACCATTTCCGAATTCACTTTCTCGCCGCCGATCATGATCTGGCGAACGCCGCGCGGAATCTCGCCGCCGCGTTCATCGGCCAACTGGTGCCAGAACGCGGTGGGAAGATTCAGCACGCTGATCTTCTGCTCTTCGCAGTGGCGCCAGAACGTGGTCGCATCGGCGATCCATTCGTCGCTGCGCAGCACCAGGGTGCAGCCGGTGCACAGCGCGCCGAAGTACTCCTCCACTGACATGTCGAAGCTCAGCGCGGCGAACTGCAGCAGGCGGTCGTCGGGTTCGAGCGCGTAGCCGACTTCCAGCGCATGCACCAGTGTGGTCAGGCTGCGGTGCTCGATCATCACGCCCTTGGGCAGGCCGGTCGAGCCGGAGGTGTAGATGACGTAGGCCAGATGATCCGGCCGCAGACCCAGCGCGGCCGGGTCCGGATTGCTGTCGTCGTGCGCGGCTTGCGCATCGTCGCCTTCGAGCACACGCACCTGCGCGTTCGTCGCCGGCAGCGAGGCGCGCAGCGCCGGCTGGGTCAGTACCACCTTCGGGCCGACATCGCCGAGCATGTATTCCAGGCGATCCGGCGGATAGGCCGGGTCCAGCGGCACGTAGGCGCCGCCGGCCTTGAGCGTGGCGAGAATGCCCACGACCATCTCGCCGCTGCGTTCCATGTAGATGGCGACGCGGTCGTCGGGCTTCAGGCCGTCGGCGATCAGGCTGTGCGCGAGACGGTTGGCGCGACGGTTGAGTTCGTCGTAGCTGACCTCACGGCCCTGATGCACCAGGGCGATGGCGTCGGGACGCTGCGCGACCTGCGCTTCGAACAGGGCCTGCACGCATTGCGGCGGCGGCAGTTCGGCGGCGGTGTCGTTCCAGGCTTCCAGCACCTGATGGCGCTCGTCCGCGCCGAGCAGCTCGATCCGATCAACTGCCTGCGCATCGTCGGCGGCCATCGCCGCGAGCATGCTGCGCAGGTAGCCGACACCGCGCTCGACCGTGGCGCGGTCGAACAATGAGGTCGCGTATTCCATGCGGCCGACGATGCAGCCCTCGCTTTCGCCCAAGTCCAGGCTCAGGTCGAACTTGGCCACGTCGTAGGTCGAGGCTTCCAGCGAAGCCTGAATGCCGGGAAATTCGAGCACGCCTTCGGCCGTGTTCTGCCAGGCCAGCATCACCTGGAAGATCGGCGCGTGCGCCATGCTGCGCACCGGATTGACCCGTTCCACGATCTGTTCGAACGGCAGATCCTGGTGATCCTGCGCTTCCAGCACCCGCGTCTTGACTCGCTGCAGCAGCTGCGAGGCGCTGCCATCGACGGTGACTCGCAGGGCCTGGGTGTTGACGAAGAAGCCGATCAGGCCTTCGATTTCCGAGCGCGTGCGATTGGCCACGGCGGTGCCGACGACGATGTCGTCCTGGCCCGACAGGCGCGAAAGTACCGCCATCCACGCGGCCAGCACGGTCATGTACAAGGTCGCGCCGTGGCGCTGGCTGAGCCTGCGCACGGCCTGGCTCAACTCGGCGTCGAAATGCACCGGCACGATGGCGCCGTCGAAGGATTGCTGCGGCGGACGCGGGCGATCGGTCGGCAGTTCCAGCACCACCGGCGCGCCGGCCAGGGTCTTGTGCCAGTAATCGCTTTGCTTGGCCAGGACGTCGCCGACCAGCCATTGCCGTTGCCACACCGCGTAGTCGCTGTACTGGATCGGCAGCGACGGCAGCGGATCGTCTTCGCCGGCCAGATACGCCGCATACAACGTGCTGAGTTCATCGCTGAGCACGGCCAGCGACCAGCCGTCGGACACGATGTGATGCATCGTGATCGCCAGCAGATGTTCGTCGTCGCCGACTTGCAGCAACAGGCCACGGGCCAGCGGGCCGCGTTCCATGTCGAAGGGCCGCTCGGCCTCTTCGTCCAGGCGCCGGCGCACCGCCGCCGCGTCCGCGCCGCGCAGGTCCGCGCGCTGCAGCGAGAAGCCGATATCGGCCGGGGCGATGCGCTGAACGGTGTGTTCCTGATCGCGCAGGAACGTGGTGCGCAGCACTTCGTGCCGCCACACGATGCGGTCGAGCGCGCGCTGCAGGGCGGCGCGATCGAGCGCGCCGCGCAGGCGCAGGGCCAGCGGAATGTGATACGCCTCGCTGCCGCCATCGACCTGAGCCAGGAACCACAGGCGCTGCTGCGCGTACGACAGCGGCAGTTCCTGATCGCGCGGCGCCGGCAGGATCGGCTGTTGTTCGCTGCGCGCCTGCGCTTGCAGATGCGCGGCCAGTTCCGACAGCACCGGCCGGGCGAACAGATCCTTCAGCGAGACTTCCACCGACATCGCGCTGCGCACGCGCGACAGCAGCGTCACCGCCAGCAGCGAGTGGCCGCCGAGTTCGAAGAAATGATCGTGGCGGCCGACCTGGTCTAGCTTGAGCACGCCGGCCCAGATCTGCGCCAGCGCGGTTTCGGTTTCGGTCAACGGCGCTTCGTAATCGCGGCGACGATAAGCGTCGGCGTCGGGGGCCGGAAGCGCCTTGCGGTCGAGCTTGCCATTGGAGGTGCGCGGCAGGCTCTGCAGGTGCAAATAGGCCGACGGCAGCATGTAGTCGGGCAGCGTCGCGCTCAGGTGGGAGCGCAATGCGTCGGCGTCCATCGCCGTATCGTCGTGAGTGACGATGTAGGCCACCAGGCGCTTGTCGCCCGGCTGGTCTTCGCGCGCCAGCACCACGGCGTCGCGCACCGCTTCGTGCTCAATCAGGCGCGATTCGATCTCGCCCAGCTCGATGCGGAAGCCGCGGATCTTGACCTGGAAATCGTTGCGGCCCAGGTATTCGATATTGCCGTCTGCGCGCCATCGACCCAGGTCGCCGGTCTTGTACATCCGCTCGCCGTCGATAAACGGATTGGGCAGGAACCTTTCTGCCGTCAGCTCATCACGGTTGAAGTAGCCGCGCGCCACGCCGGCACCGCCGATGTACAACTCGCCGCTGGCGCCCATCGGCACCGGCTGCAGATGTCGGTCGAGCAGGTAGACCTGAGTATTCGCCAGCGGACGGCCGATGTGCGGGGCGAAGCCGCTGTCGCGGTCCATCGCGACCCAGGTCGAATAGGTCGTGGTTTCGGTTGGGCCGTACAGGTTGCACAGACGCTGCACCGGGGTCTGCGCGAACAGGCGCTCGGCGAGTTCGCGCTTCAGTGCTTCTCCGGCGACGTTGACGACTTCGACCTTGGGGTCGATCGCCTGCGCGTCCAGCAAGGCCTGCAGCGCCGACGGCACGGTGTTGATCAGACGGATGTCGTGCTCGCCTTCCTGCAGCGCCAACGCGTCATCGACGACTTCTGTGCAGCCGCCGACGATCAGCGGGGCGAAGCATTCGTAAATCGACAGGTCGAAGTTCAGCGAGGTCGAGAACAGGGTCTTGGCCAGCACCGATGCTTCGAATGACTCCTTCGCCCAGACCAGGAAATTCACCGCATTGCGGTGTTCGATCATCACGCCCTTCGGCATGCCGGTCGAACCGGAGGTGTAAATCAGATAAGCCAGATGGCTGGACGTCAGGCTGCTCACAACGGGCGCGTCAACGGACTCGCCACGCCACGCCGCATCCGGATCAACCAGATCGATCAACGGCGCCACCACCACTTCCGGCAGCGACTCGCGCGCCGTCGCCGAAGTCAGCACCGCCATCGGCGCGCTGTCGGCGAGCATGTGCGCCAGACGATCGCGCGGATACACCGGGTCCAGCGGCACATACGCGCCGCCAGCCTTGAGCACGCCGAATACCCCGACCACCATCGACAGACCGCGCTCGATGCTGATACCGACCCGGTCATCGGGCTTCACGCCCAGGCCGATCAAATGATTCGCAAGCCGGTTGGCCTGACGATTCAGCTCGGCATAGCTCAGCGACTCGCCGCGATGCACCACAGCAATCGCATCCGGCGTCCGCGCGACCTGCGCTTCGAACAGCTCCTGGATGCAAGCGGCCTGCGGATATTCGGCCTGGGTCTGATTGAGATCGCTCAGCACCAACCGGCGTTCATCGTCATCGAGCAGATCGATGCGATCCACCGATTGAGCATCGTCGCTCGTCAGCGCCTGCAGCATCCGGCGCAGATAGCCCACGTAACGCTCGGCGGTGGCGCGGTCGAACAGCGCGGTCGCGTATTCCAGGCGGCCGGCGATGCGGTCTTCGACTTCCGACAGTTCCAGGCCGAGATCGAGCTTGGCCAGATCGTAGGGCATCTCGATCGGGGTCGCGCTCAGATCCGGCAGCGCCAACTCGCCCGCATCGGTGTTCTGCCACGCCAGCAGCACTTGGAAAATCGGCGCGTGCGACAGGCTGCGCGGCGGATTGACGATCTCCACCACTTGCTCGAACGGCAGGTCCTGGTGTTCCTGGGCATCCAGCACGCGGCCCTTGACCTGCTGCAACAGCTCGCCCACGGTGCCGGCGATGTTGGCGCGCAGCGCCTGAGTGTTGACGAAGAAACCGATCAGATCCTCGATCTCGGTGCGGGTGCGATTAGCCACCACGCTGCCGACCACGACATCGTCCTGACCGGACAGGCGCGACAGCACCGCCATCCATGCGGTCAGCACGGTCATGTAGAGGGTGATGCCGTGACGCTGGCTCAGCCGCTTCAGGCTTTGGGTCAGCGCGGCGTCCAGTTCGACCGCGACGCTGGCGCCGACGAAGACCGGCTGCGCCGGGCGCGGGCGGTCGGTCGGCAGTTCCAGCAACACCGGCGCGCCGTCCAATGCGTTGCGCCAGTACGTACTCTGCCTGGACAACTGGTCGCCGCGCATCCACTGGCGTTGCCACACGGCGTAATCGGCGTACTGGATCGGCAGCGGCGGCAGCGGATCGTCCTGGCCGCGCGCGAAAGCGCTGTACAGCGCATCCAGTTCGCGGATCAGCAAACCCTTCGACCATCCGTCGGAGACGGTGTGGTGCATGGTCACGACCAGCACGTGCTCGTCGTCCGCGGTCTGCAGCAGTTGTCCGCGAATCAGCGGGCCACGCTCCAGATCGAAGGGCGCCTCGGCTTCCGCATGCAGATGCCGCTGCAGCGATTCGACATCGCCGCGCAGGTCGCGGTGTTGCAGCGCGAAGCCCAGTTCCGGCGCGGCGATGCGCTGCACGGTCTGCTCATGCTCGCGCACGAAGGTGGTCCGCAGCGCTTCGTGCCGCCATACGATGCGGTCGAGCGTGCGTTGCAGGGCGTCGCGATCGAGCCGGCCGCGCAGGCGCAGGGCCAGCGGGACGTGGTACGAACCGCTGGCGCCATCGACCTGGGCCAGGAACCACAGGCGCTGCTGCGCGTAAGACAGCGGCAGTTCCTGGTCGCGCGATACCGGCAGGATCGGCTGCTGTTCGCTGCGCGCTTGGCCTTGCAGATGCGCGGCGAGTTCCGACAGCACCGGCCGGGCGAACAGATCGCGCAGCGAGACATCGACCGACAGCGCGCGGCGCAGACGCGAGAGCGAGGTGACCGCGAGCAAGGAGTGCCCGCCGAGTTCGAAGAAATGATCGTTGCGGCCGACGCGGTCGAGCTTGAGCACGTCGGCCCACAGCTGCGCCAGCAGGGTTTCGGTTTCGCCTTGCGGGGCTTCGTAGTCGCGGCGACGGTAGGCGTCGGCGTCGGGCGCCGGCAGAGCCTTGCGGTCGAGCTTGCCGTTGGAGGTGCGCGGCAGGCTCTGCAGATGCAGATAGGCCGACGGCAACATGTAATCCGGCAGCGTCGCGCTCAAGTGCGCGCGCAACGCATCGGCGTCCATCGCCGTACTATCGTCGGTGACGATGTAGGCGACCAGACGCTTGTCGCCCGGCTGATCTTCGCGCGCCAGCACCACGGCGTCGCGCACCGCTTCGTGTTCGATCAGGCGCGATTCGATCTCGCCCAGTTCGATGCGGAAGCCGCGGATCTTGACCTGGAAGTCGTTGCGGCCCAGGTACTCGATATTGCCGTCGATGCGCCAGCGACCCAGATCGCCGGTCTTGTACATCCGCTCGCCGTCGATGAACGGATTCGGCAGGAATCGTTCTGCGGTCAGTTCGTCGCGATTGAAATAACCGCGCGCCACGCCGGCGCCGCCGATATACAACTCGCCGCTGGCGCCCATCGGCACCGGCTGCAGGTGGCGGTCGAGCATGTATACCTGCGTGTTAGCCAGCGGACGGCCGATGTGCGGGGCGAAGCCGCTGTCGCGGTCCATCGCGACCCAGGTCGAATAGGTCGTGGTTTCGGTCGGGCCGTACAGGTTGCACAGGCGCTGTACCGGAGTCTGTGCGAACAGGCGTTCGGCGAGTTCGCGCTTGAGCGCTTCGCCGGCGACGTTGACGACTTCAACCTTGGGATCGATCGCCTGCGCGTCCAGCAAGGCTTGCAATGCCGACGGCACGGTGTTGATCAGGCGGATGTCGTGCTCGCCTTCCTGCAGAGCCAACGCGTCATCGACGACTTCGGTGCAGCCGCCGACAATCAGCGGGGCGAAGCATTCGTAGATCGACAGGTCGAAGTTCAGCGAGGTCGAGAACAGGGTCTTTGCCAGCACCGATGTTTCGAACGACTCCTTGGCCCATACCAGGAAGTTCACCGCGTTGCGGTGTTCGATCATCACGCCCTTGGGCGTGCCGGTCGAACCGGAGGTGTAGATCAGATAAGCCAGATGGCTCGACGTCAGGTCGCTCACAACGGGCGCTTCAGCGGATTCGTCACGCCACGCCGCATCCGGATCAACCAGATCGATCAACGGCGCCGCCACAACCTCCGGCAGCGACTCGCGCGCAGTGGCCGAAGTCAGCACCGCCATCGGCACGCTGTCGGCGAGCATGTGCGCCAGACGGTCGCGCGGGTACACCGGGTCCAGCGGAACATACGCGCCGCCAGCCTTGAGCACGCCGAACACGCCGACCACCATCGACAGACCGCGCTCGATGCTGATACCGACGCGGTCATCGGGCTTCACGCCCAGGCGGATCAGATGATTCGCAAGCCGGCTGGCCTGACGATTCAACTCGGCATAGCTGAGCGACTCGCCGCCATGCACCACCGCCGTAGCATCCGGCGTCCGCGCGACTTGCGCTTCGAACAGCTCATGGATGCAAGCGGCCTGCGGATATTCGGCCTGAGTCTGATTGAGATCGGACAACACCAACCGACGCTCATCGGCATCGAGCAGATCGATGCGATCCACCGCCTGACCGTCGTCGGCCGCCATCGCGCCGATCGCGCGCTGCAGGTAGCCGGCGCAACGCTGGGCCATCGCCGGATCGAACAGCGCCGAGGCATAGCTCAGCCGGCCGACGATGCCGTCATCGGCAGCGCTCAGCTGCAAATGCAGTTCGAAGGTTTCCCCACGGGCGAAAAACAGCGAGATTTCGCCGCTGTCCGCGACCTCGCCCGCATCGACCGCATCGACCGCAACCAACCGATCCACTTCGGCCAGCCATTGGCCGACGGACTGCGTCGCATCGATCGGCAAGCTGCGCGCATCGACGAAGCGGCCGGCGACGCCGTCGCGCTGCGCGTGTTCGTCGCGCGCCAACGACACGCCGATCAACAGGCTGTCGTGCTCGCTCAGCTTCGCCAACACCGCCGCGCAAGCCGCCGCGACGACACTGCAGCGGCTCAATCGATGAGCGCGCTCCAGCGACTCCAACTCGCGCAGCAATGCCGCATCCCACTGCAACGACAGCGCGCAGTCGAAATGGCCGTCGGCGCAGAACTTCAGTGTCGCGACCTGCGCGGACAGCGATTGCGCGATGGAAGCTGCAGACAATTCCGAATCTTCCGTCTGCACGGAGGACGTGTTTCGATCGCGTGTATTCACTGCTAGATCCCTTAGCCTGTGACTCATTCCGTTCGAGTTGTATTGGTTCGCTCGAACCCCGCTACCTTCAGGCGACGAGGTGGCTAGCCGCTTGCATCGCGCATTCGCGACGCTTCCTTTCCACAAGAGTTGCGCCTGGCCGTCGCTGCCTCTGCGACGGACATGGGCGGTGCGCATCGCGGCGAGATGCGCAGCTTCCGGGTGGCAGCACCGGGCTGCCTTGGGCCGCAGGCATCGGATTCGGCATCGACCTCGACGGTGCGAGGCTCGGCCGTGATCCTGCGACCCTTGGCAACGAGTACGGGGAAATCGGCACGTTCCGGACACGAAATGTGACGTGCGTTGTGAACATGAACGATGTTCAGGAAACGCCGTGAAAAATGGCCGCACACGCAGTCGCTCGCTGCGACACGCATGGGCCGCAGCGGAATCGCATGGCGAAACCGTTGTTTTTCTTCGACATTCGCCCACGCGCCCAGATCCGGCGCCGACGCGCTCCTGCAATTACCGCTGTCCATTTCGCCCCCCGGCGATGCTGCCTTGCGAACGTGCTCCGATGCCGATCCCCCGGCACTCACGCAGCGACTTACAAACACATCTGCGTGGCGAATTTGTCTACGGGATCATTATTGGGTTGTCAATTTGTGTCGCGTCGCCTGATGGAACTTGCGTGTTGAGTCGCCAGATTCGCTGTGATGCAGTTTGCGATCTGCATGCGCAGCGGCCAAAAAAATCACAATTCAGAGTTGAACTTAAATCGAATTAGCGGTCGGCATCGTGATCGATAACGTGATTAGCATCACTGAGTTTTTCCCGCTCAGGCGGCGGAATTACGAACAAACAAACTGTGCGTGGTTCTCGTTGTTGCATCATTTGCGAGGCTGTTTTTTACGCGCGGCGAAACCTCACCGAATCTCGATGAGCGAGCGACCGCTGCGATGCTGGCCGCGTCGCGTTGCAAGACATCGATCGGTTGCGTAGTCAATGGATTTCCGTGTTGCACGAATGCAACGAAATCGATCGGCATCGCCACTGGAAGTCGCAACCCGGTGCCAACGTGGCGATGCGATGCGAGCGATACGCACGCGCTCGCCACCCCGACCTCAACCGGAGTGGCGAGTCTTATCCGAAGATGTCAACGCCGATTCGCCGCCAGGTTTATTGGCAGGTGAATTCGTCCGCCATGTAGTCGCTTTCGATGCCGCGATCGTCCGGCGTGCCGTCGGGCGAATCGGTGACCCGGCGGAAGATTACGTAGGTCACGGCGTGGGCGCCGCTGGTGCAGGGCAGCGGCAGATCGGCACCGGGCTGGAAGGTCTCGCTGGCCGAAACGCCGACGCCCTGGATGGCGTAACCCGCGAACCGGCACGAGGACGGGTACTGATACGCCAATCGGCATACGCCGGTGGCTTCGACCGCGTCGGCGGCGGCGA
The DNA here is from genome assembly GCF_052113885.1 of Lysobacter sp. TAB13. Taxonomy (NCBI): domain Bacteria; kingdom Pseudomonadati; phylum Pseudomonadota; class Gammaproteobacteria; order Lysobacterales; family Lysobacteraceae; genus Lysobacter; species Lysobacter sp. TAB13. Next base: position 83,995 of record NZ_JBFRDR010000010.1, read on the forward strand.
CCGCCGCGTTGTAGTTCGGCAACCAACCGGTGGCGGCATCGGCGGGGCAATCGCCCGACGATGTCGGCGTCTGATTGGCCTGACAGCCGCTGGACCCGTTGCTGCCCAACACCCCTTCGGAGAAATATTGATAACGCCCGGATGCCACCCACTGGGCGGCCGAGGCACTGTGCGCGAAACCGGCGAGCGCAAGCATGAGCGCGGCGGCGGTCGCCAGCCGCGTGGATTTCGATCGGCCGGCGGCGCGGTACGGGGAATGCGCTTTCATCTCTGTAACCTCCTGTCGTTGAGATTGCGTTCGATGCGGGGTCGTCGAGTTCGAACCTTCGCCGATCCCGCTTCGGCAGCTTAGCGAACGCGCACGGCGGCGAACTTGCGCAGGCGGTCGGCAACGATGGCGCCCGCACTGTCGCCGGCACATCGATTCGGCGGCCACTGCGCGCGGGCGTTCAGCCGCCTGCAGGCACGCGAGCATCGCCGCAATCGCCGGCGATGGCTGCCCTTCATACTGTTGGTGACGGCCGTGCCGTAGTCTATGGCGCAGGCGGTTTCGCACTGCTCGATCGCGCAAGTTCGCCGGAGTTTCCGGCGCGCAACCCTCTCCACCCTGCCTTGAAGAACCGCCATGTCGACAGTGCCCGAAACGCCTTTGACCGCGCCGCCCGCCCGTATCGCGGCCTGGATACTGGGCCTGATCGGGCTGTTCCTGATTCTGCGGCTCGGTCTGTTGGGCGCGGTGCTGGCCGGCCTGCTGGTGTTCCAGTTGATCCACGTGCTGGCGCCGCTGGTCGATCGCAAGGTGCGCGGACGCCGCGCCCGGCTGATCGCGGTGGCGTTGCTGGCGATCCTGATCATCGGCTTTTTGACCATGGCCACCCTGGGCCTGATCGCGTTCTTCCGCGCCGACACCGGCGGCGAACAGGCGCTGCTGGCGCGGTTGATGGACGTCATCGACGCCTCGCGCAATCAGGTGCCGCTGTGGGCGCAGCCCTACCTGCCCGACGACATGTCCGACCTCAAGCGCGGGCTCAATGCCTGGCTGGACGAGCATCGCGGCGAATTGAGCCTGGTCGGCGCCGAGGCCGCGCAGTTGAGCGCGCGCCTGCTGGTGGGCATGGTGCTCGGCGCGATGATCGCGCTGCAGGAAGAACTGCCGGCGCCGCACCTGGGGCCGCTGGGGCAGGAATTGCTGGCGCGGGTCAGCCGCCTGTCGGACGCGTTCCGCCGGGTGGTGTTCGCGCAGATCAAGATCTCCGCGCTCAATACCGTGTTCACCGCGGTGTTCCTGCTGATCGTGCTGCCCTTGTTCGGCATCCACGTGCCGATGTCGAAGACGCTGATCGTGGTGACCTTCATCGCCGGCCTGTTGCCGGTGGTGGGCAATCTGATCTCCAACACCCTGATCACCATCGCTGCGCTGTCGGTGTCGATCTATGTCGCGGTGACCGCGCTGGTCTATCTGGTGCTGATCCACAAGCTGGAATACTTCCTCAACGCGCGCATCGTCGGCGGCGAAATCAAGGCGCGCGCCTGGGAGCTGTTGCTGGCGATGCTGATGATGGAAGCGGCGTTCGGCATGCCCGGGCTGATCGCCGGTCCGATCTATTACGCCTATATCAAGCGCGAACTGGTCGATCAGTCCTGGATCTGATGCGGCGCGGCCTGCCGTCGCTCGCGCCGGTCAGCGCGCGTTCGCCGGCGGCGATCCGGCCGCGGTCTTCAGATTGTCGATGTAGCGGATGCCCAGCAGCTTGAGCACCAGATTGCGGACCGCCTTGCTCAGCGGATAGAAGATCCGCGCGCGTTTGGTCCCGCCGAAGAACCAATAGCTGACGCGGTTGAAATAACCCGACGGCGTGCTCAGCAGAGTCAGCATCCGGATCGCCTCCGGGCCGTAGTACATGACGTTCTCGAACTTGAGTACCATGCCCTGGTCTATATCCAGCCCGGCCGCGGTGATTTCGTCCATCAACGCGCCGGGTTCGCGCGCATCGACCAGATGCAGCCGGCCGACGGCTTCGCTGACGCGCGCGTGCTTGCAGTAGGCGTTGCACAGCGGACATTCGCCGTCGTAGACCAGCCAGACGTCCCCGGCTCCCGACCCTGCTTCCGTTTCCCGACTCATGGCTGGCTCCTTTCAGGCCCGCGCTGGAAATGCCGCTGCGTTGGGGTACCTTACACAATAATTAACAAAATAGCTAATTGATTAATTCCAGCGTCGACTGCCACCGTCCGAGACCCGACATGCCGAGCATAGACAACACGATCTACGACCACGTCCACGCCACCGGGTGGGACCATGACGGATTCATGGCGCTGCTGCGCACCTCGGTCAATAAACTCGGGCGCATGAGCTTCGCCGATCTCGGCTCGAAGCTGAAACTCAAGCGCAGCGAGCATCTGTCGATTTCCCACATGGGCTTCGCCCGGGCGCAGGCGCGCTGAGGGCGGCTCGCGATCACCGCGGCCCGGATTGGCCATATAATCGCCACCGCCGCGGCGTCTGCCCGCGCGCGACGCCCCCTCGAGCCGCCGCCAGAGGAACCACTCTCTCTGGAAGCGCTTGCCATGTCCGTTCGCTATGCCCTGCGTGGGCTCCCTCCTCATCCCTTGTTCCGCGCCGCCTCCGCGCGGTCGCTGAGCGCCTGCTTGCGCATCGCGCTCGCGGCCGGCGCGCTCGGCCTGAGCGGCGTCGGCGCCGCCTGGGCGCAGTCGCCGCGGGCCGCCGATGAACCCGCGCCGCCGCCGGACGAAGCGCAGACCCTGGAAACGGTGCGGGTCACCGCCAACCAGCTCGGCACCGTCACCGAAGGCAGCGGCGCCTACACGCCGGGCACCATTGCCACCGCCACGCGCCTGGTGCTGACGCCGCGGCAGACGCCGCAGACGATCAGCGTCATCACCCGCCAGGAAATGGACGACTTCGGCCTGACCGGCATCGACGATGTCGTGCGCGTCACGCCCGGGCTGAGCATCGTGACCTACGACAGCGAGCGCACCGAGTACTACGCGCGCGGCTTTCCGGTGAACAACTTCCAGTACGACGGCATTCCGATGCAGCGCGATTCGGCCTACTCGGCCGGCAACACGCTCAGCGACATGGCGATCTACGACCGCGTCGAAGTGCTCAAGGGCGCGACCGGCCTGCTGACCGGCATCGGCGATCCCGGCGCCACCATCAACCTGATCCGCAAGAGACCTTCGCGCAACGAGGTGCGCGGCAGCGTCACGCTCGGCGCCGGTTCCTGGGACGACTACCGCGGCGAGTTCGATATCGGCGGCCCGCTCAGCGCCGACGGCCGCATCCGCGGCCGCGCCGTCGCCACCTACCAGGATGCGCATGCGCACACCGATCACTATCAGCGCCGGACCGAAGTGTTGTACGGCGTGCTGGAAGCCGATATCGGCGAGGCCACGCTGCTGACCGTCGGCGCCGATTATCAGGACAGCGATCCGCGCGGTTCCAGTTGGGGCGGCATCCCACTGCTGGACAGCCGCGGCGATTTCAATCGCAAGCCGCGCTCGTTCAACAACGGCGCGCGCTGGAGCCGCTGGCGCCAGTACACCCGCACCGGCTTCGCCACGCTGGAACACCACTTCGGCAACGACTGGGTCGCCAAGCTGCAGCTCAACCATCAGGTCAACGGCTACGACGCCGCGCTCGGCGCCGGCGCGTCCGGCAATCCCGATCCGGTCACCGGCACCGGCGTCGGTTTGTGGCTGGGCCAGTACATCGGCAAGACCGTCAGCAATGCGGCCGATGTCTACCTCAGCGGCAAGTTCGCCTGGCTGGGCCGCGAGCACGAGCTGGTGATCGGCGGCAGCGTGTCGCGCAAGCGCTGGACCAACGACGGCTACTTCGCGCCGGCCGACTATCCGCTGCAAGTGCCCGACTACCGCAGCTGGAACGGCGACATTCCGGAACCGGCCTGGGTGCCGGCGTTCGCCAACGACGAAGTCACCCGCGAGAGCGGCGCGTACATCGTCGGCCGTTTCGATGTGGCCGATCCGTTGAAACTCATCGTCGGCAGCCGCATCGCCAGCTACAAGGCCGTGGATATCGACAAGAGCGGCATCCTGGTGCCCTATGCCGGCGCGGTCTACGACCTCAACGACAACCTGTCCGCCTTCGTCAGCTACAGCAGCATCTTCAAGCCGCAAAGCAATCAGGACGAGCAAGGGCGCCGGCTCGATCCATTGGAAGGCCGCAATTACGAGCTCGGCCTGAAGGGCGAGTTCTACGACGGCCGCCTCAACGCCAGCGCCGCCGTGTTCCGGCTCGATCAGGACAACTACCCCGATCCGACCGGCGGCCGCACGCCCAGCGGCGGCATCGCCTATCGCGCCCTGCCCGGCGTGCGCACCGAAGGCTACGAGCTGGAACTGTCCGGCCAATTGCGCCCGGGCTGGCAGATCCAGGGCGGCTACGCGCACAAGATCGCGCGCAAGGACGGCAGCAAGATTTCGACGTTGGAGCCGGAAGACCAGTTCAGCGTGCACACCAGCTACCGCCTGCGCGGCGGCCTGCAAGGCTGGACCGTCGGCGGCGGCGCGCGCTGGCAAAGCCCGACCTGGGGCGATATCCCGCACCCGACGCTCGGCACGATCGAACATCGCACCCAGCCGTATTGGGTGTTCGACGCGATGGCGCGCTATCAGGTCAGCGAGCAACTGTCGGCGACGCTCAACATCGGCAATCTGTTCGACAAGCGCTACTACACGATCTTCAACGCCTACAGCACTTACACCTGGGGCGAGCCGCGCAATGTGCGCGTGGCGGTGACGTACCGGTTCTGAGGCGGTTCGAGACGAACTCTCGAAGGAATCCATCCTTCGGTGAGTTCACTCACAGCGTAACGAACCAAGCCTCAGTTTATTTGCCGGCCGCGGAAAAACCCGGCCGGCTGCACTTAGTGGCAATTGGCGACGGCGTCGCCGGGCACCAATGTCCATGCCCGCCGATTGGCATGCCCCATGTGCTGCGTTTTGGCGATATCGATGCAAGGGGCCAGTGCGAGGTCCTGGATCAGCAGCCAACGCGTCTGCGGCGATTGCCGTTGCCATTGCAAGCCACGACGCATCTGCTCGGGAAAGCCGACCTTGAACCCGAACTCGGCCGCCTTGCGGTCGGCCATCAGCAGGTTCTGCTCTCTCCAGGCCACCAGCCCCAGTTCGGCGCGTGGGCCGATGATCCGGCCGACTTCGGTCATCAGCCCTCGCCCGGAAGAAGAGTCGTTGAGCAGCGGCGCCATCAACAGACCGAACACGATCCACAATCCGGTCAACGTCGCGGCCAGGCCCATGAAGGCGCGCCTGCGCCTTGTCCACAACAGGCACGCGATGCCCCACGCGCCGACGACGACGATACTGCCGGCCAACGCCTGCGACACATCTTCCAACGAACGTTCCGCGACGAAACGGCGCTCGAATCCCGGATCGCCGAACCACATCGCCAGGCCGCCGGCGAACGCCAGAACGGACAGCACCGCGGTAAACACCAGCGCGGTCCACTGCGCCGATCGTTTGCGCGCCAATCCCGGCAACAACGCGCCGAGCGCGAGCGCCAGCATCGGCAACGCCGGCAGGATGTACATGTCGCGCTTGCCGTTGGGAATGGTGAAGAACACCACCACCAGAATCCACCACGCCAACGGCAGCAGATAACGCGGATCGCGCCGCCGCAACCGGYGGCGCCAGGCGGGAATCGCCCAGGGCAGCGCCAGCAGGGTGGGCAGCCACATCGTCGCCATCACTTCGAGGAAATACCAGGACGGCTGGCCGTGGTCCCACGACGCGCCATAGCGCTTGGCGGTCTGGCGCACGAGGATATCGTTGACGTAATTGGAGTAATCCGGCCCGTTGCCGCTGTGGCCGGTCGCCGCGATCAGCATCGGCACCAGCCATACGCACGCGGCCAGCACGAACGCGAGCGGGCCGAGCCAGAATCTGGCCCGCGCCGCATGCACCTTTACCTCCCACCCGCGCAACGACGCGACGCCGGCCGGGATCAGCATCAACAACGCGATCGCTCCTACGCCCTTGGTGATGGTGCCCAATCCGGCCGCCGCCCATCCCAGCATCCACATCGGCCAGTTCGGACGGCGCTGCCGAGTCATATCGAGCATGTGGCGCAGCAATCCGTAATTGGCCAAGGTGATCCAGAACACCACCATCGGATCGATTTGCGCTTTCTTCGACTGCCAGGTGAACTGCATGGCGAACAGCAACGCATACCCGGCATACAAGCCGGCGCGTCGCGTCCACAGCCTGCGGCCCAGATCGACCACGCACCACAACGTGCCCATCGCGGCCAGGAACGAGGGCAGCAAGAAGGCGATGCGCCAGTTCCCGACAATCCGGTATGCGGCCGCCTGCAACCACATGAACAACGGCGGCTTGTCCGAGTACAGCTCATGGCCACGGTGCGGAAACAGCCAGTCGCCGCTTTCGATCATCTGCTTCGCGACCAGGGCGAACCGCGGCTCGTCCGCCGGCCATGGATCGCGCAAGCCCAATCCCACGCCGAGGACCAGCGCGGCGATTATCCAAAACGCGATGAGCTCGTTGCGCCGCGACGCGGCGAAATGCGCGCGAGTATCGATAGTTTGCATGGCCCGATGATAGCGACTCATCGGGCGCGGCGGTGTCGGACAAATGTCGTAGCGCCGGCGGCGCGGGCCCGATCGCGCCGATCCGGCGCCGCCGCCGGCTCGACCTCACCCGGTGCTCAAGCGTTGCGGCGATAGAGCGGAGGCGCGCCTGCGTGGAAGTAGCCGGCGCTCAGCGCCCGAGCCGCTGCATTCGTCTGGCTTCGACAGGATGACGCTCATACATGACCGAGCTGGATACTGCACCGGCCCGCGCGTTTCGCGTCCGCCGCTGTTCACGGCCCGGCCATGAGACCGCTAGTTTCGAGGCGTCAGGACAAGCGTGGTACGCGTACCGCGCTGCGCCGCATCGAAGCTCAAACTCCAACCGAGGTGCGCGCACAGCCGCGAAATCAGATCCAGCCCGATACCGCCGCCTTCGCGTCCGCCCCGCGCCACGCGCGCGTAGATCGCACTGATTTCCTCCGGCGTCATGCCATGCCCCGGGTCTTCGATGACGACGGTCGCGGCGGGCTCCAGCCGAATCGTGATTTCGCCGCGGTCGCTGTTCTCGATGGCGTTGCGCAGCAGATTGCCGATGGCGGCCTGGACGATCTGAAGCGGCGCGACGATATCGCAACGCGGCAGCGGGGCGATCGTCAGGGTCAGGTCCTTGTCCCGGGTCAGGTGCCGATGGTCTTCGACTATTTCCGGCAGCAGATGGTCGAGCGCGAATTCGTCCGCGCTCGCTCCAAGCCGCTTGGGATCTTTCGCCAGAATGAGAAGCAGCGAGATCAGCTGCTCGACGTCGCGCGCGGTGCGCTGGATGCGGTCGAGCTGTTGCCGCACGCCCGCAGGCAGCCCCGCCTGCCCCAAGGCGAGTTCGGCGGCGCCGGCGATCACCGCGACCGGGGTTCGCAGTTCGTGACTGGCGCTGTTGATGAACACGCGTTCGCGCTCCACGAAACGGTCGTTGCGCTCGACATAGTCGTTGACGGCCTCGGCGATCACGACCAGTTCCGAACTCGCCGCATCGAGCACTTCGATGCGTTGGCCGGGCTGGTCGGGCCGCAGGCTGCCGATGCCTTGCGCCATCTTGACCAGCGGCCGGACCAGACGCCGCACGCCCCAACCGATCATCAGCGTAAGCAGCAAAAGGGTCGCCGCCGCGGCGGCAGCCACCGTCAGCGCCATGTCCAGTTCGTTGTGCTCCATATCGGTGATATCGAGCGCCAACGTCAGGCGCCCACCGGGGACGTTTCGGACCATGACCACTTGTTCGCTGCCGTCCAGCATGACGCCGTCGTGCACGCCGGGCGCCAGATTTCTCAACGAGGATGGAATCTCCCGCGGCGCGGTGCTGTCGTACAGGCTCAGCGATTTCGTGTCGGTCCACCGGTAGTTGGCGTCGGTTCGCGAGCGTTCCACGAAGTGATCGAGCTCGGCGTCGAGGAGCGAGGTCCAGACCAGGTGTTCGGCATGATCGTTGACGATGAAGCCCTGCACTACCACCGCCGTCGAAAGAAGCGTGGTGTAAGCAATCAGGCCGACAAGAATACGGCGTTGCAAACTCGATCGAGCCGGCTTCCGTCCAGTCTTTTCCACGACTGCATTCGGATCGTTGTCGGAATCGACCGGGCGGAGCGGCGAGGACATCAATCGACGCCGCTTGGCACGGCGATTCGATATCCGACACGCGGCAAGGTCTGAATCAACTTGACCGGATAAGGGCCGTCGATCGCGCGACGCAGCTCGTAGATATGCGAGCGCAGCATGTTTCCGTCCGGCGGACTGTCGCCCCACAACGCATGCTCCAAGCGTTCGCGAGTGACCGCGGCCGGAGTGGCCTGCATCAGCGCTTCGAGCAATTTCCGGCAGGCCGGGTACAGATGCAGCACATCGCCGGCACGGCTGACTTCCAGCGTGGTCAGGTCAAGCTTGAGGTCGGCCAGTTCGAGCACGCGCGCGCGGCCGCGGCCGTTCGCGCGAGCCGCCAGCGCTTCCAGGCGCACTTCCAACTCGGGAAGCGCGAAGGGCTTGGTCAGATAGTCGTCGGCTCCGGCGCGAAACCCGGCGATCTTGTCGGGCAGCTCATCGCGCGCGGTCAGCATCAATACCGGCACGTTGGACCCCGCGTCCTCGCGCAGACAGCGCAGCACCTCGCGTCCGTCCAACCGAGGCAGCATCCAGTCCAGCACGATCGCGTCGTAGCGCTGGGTGATGGCCAGATGCAGCCCGGTCGGTCCGTCGGGCGCGGCGTCCAGCGTATAGCCCCTGGCTTCGAAATAATCGAAGAGGTTGGCTACCAAGTTGCGATTGTCTTCCACCACCAGCAGACGCATACATCGATATCTCGATTGAAGAGGCGATCAGAACCGCGGGAAACGCGACTGCACAGAGCCTCGCCAGCGGCCCAGGCACTGACTGGGCGATGGCGGTGCGCTTCGATCTGATTGGACACGATCCCCCTCGATCGTGCGGAAACTCGCAAGCCGACCCGGTCCGGATCGTGGGAAGCGTGCCAACAGCCACGTCGGAGTAGTGTCAGAACAGCAACGACGCGAACGGACGAACGCAGGGCAAAGGCCATGTGTGATCCGCTGGTGGAATAAAGCGTGAGAAATCCTGGCGATTAACGAACTGCGAATTGCGTTCCGACCGTGCTCCGACAGCGCACGCACGATGATCACGGCCGCTGCAGTTCGCCGCCTTCGCTTTGTCGCGAGTTTCCATGCCATCAGAAGATCCGAACGCCTCTTCCGCCGAGCGCGGAACTCGAACGCGCGCAGCGCCGCGCGCAGAACTCTCCGGGCGCGACGCCATCAGCGAAAAGCGGTTTCTGAATCGGCATTTCCTTTGGCCCGCGATCGCGCTCGCCGCATTGACCGTCGGCACCATGTCGCTGGGCGGGGATTTTTGGCTGGCCGATCGCCTCTATGCGCTCGAAGGAAGTCGCTGGGCCTTGCAGCGCGCCTTTCTCACCGAGAGCGTGATTCATCAATTCGGCCGCGACGCGAGCACCGCGGCGTGGCTCGGCGTCCTGGCGTTCTGGCTGGCGGCGCGGTTCCGCCCGAATCTGTCGCAATGGCGTCGGCCGCTCGGTTATCTGCTGCTGGCGACGCTGATCGCCGTGTCGCTGGTGTCGGGGCTCAAGTCGCTCACCAACATGGATTGCCCCTGGGACCTGAGCCGATACGGCGGAAATCGCGAGTACTTCGGCTTGTTCGCGTTGCGCCCGGCGGCGATGGCGCGCGGGATCTGCTTCCCCGCAGGCCACGCCAGCGCGGGCTATGCGTGGGTGGCGCTGTACTTCTTCTTCCTGATGACGCAACCGCAGCGCCGCTGGATCGGCCTGACGATCGGGCTGAGTGTCGGCATCGTGTTCGGCTTCTCGCAGCAATTGCGCGGCGCTCACTTCCTGTCCCACGATCTTTGGACCTTGGCGATCAGCTGGTTCTCTTCATTGGCGCTGTATCTGGCGATGGGAGGCAGGCGTTCGCCGGTTACAGCGGCGAAAGCGCCCGAACCGGTACCGGCGGCGTCTTTGAGACCGATGCAGTGAGCGCGACTGCGGCGTCGCCGTCGCGCTGGTCCGCGCTGACATCCTGGCGTCCGGAATTGAGCGTCGAAACCATCGCACTGTTGGCGAGTGTGTTCTTCGCCATATCCGCCAATGGCTCGTTCTGGCGCGCCATTGCGAAGGCGGGCGCGTTGAGCAACGGAAACGGCGTGCTGATAGCCGTCTGCCTTTTCGTGGCCATCGTCGCGATCACGATGCTGTTGCTGGGCATCGTACTGAACCGCTGGACGGTCAAGCCCGTCCTCACCCTCGTGCTGCTGGTCACCGCGGCCGCGGCCTACTTCATGAATCAGTACGGCGTCTACCTGGACACCGGAATGATCCGCAACGTAATGCAGTCCGACACGAAGGAATCTCGCGAGCTGTTTACCTGGAGCATGATCCTGTCGGTTCTGCTGTATGGCGCGCTGCCCGCCGCATTGCTGTGGCGGGTACGGATCAAACGCAAACCGCTGGGCCGCGCGCTGGCGATCCGGCTCGGCGTGCTGCTGGGGCTTGTGCTGATTACCGGACTGGCGTTGATGGCCTCGTTCCAGGATGTGTCCGCGCTGCTTCGGAATCACAAGGAAATTCGCCACCTGGTGACGCCGGCCAACTACCTTGTCGCCATCCCGAGAGTGCTGCTCGACGATTCGGCGTCGAAAGTGCGCGGCCGCGAGCCGATCGGCAAGGACGCGCGCGTTGTCGGCCGCGCCGCCGGAGCCAAGCCGCGCCTGCTGATCCTGGTGGTGGGCGAAACCGCGCGGGCGCAGAACTGGGGACTCAACGGCTATGCGCGCCAGACCACGCCGCAACTGGCGAAAGTCCAGCCGGTCAACTTCCCCGACGTAACCGCTTGCGGCAGCAGCACCGAAGTGTCGGTACCGTGCATGTTCTCGCCCTACGGCCGCCGCAACTACGACAAGGCGCTGATCCAGGGCTCGGAGTCGTTGCTCAACGTGCTCGAATACGCCGGCATCCAGACTTTATGGCGCGACAATCAGACCGGATGCAAGAACACCTGCAAGGACTTGCCGTTCGAATCCTTCGAGCACGGCACCGATCCGCAGTTCTGCAATGCCGACGGCTGTCTCGACGAAGTGATGCTGCGCGGCCTGCGCGAACGCATCGCCAAGCGCGGTGGAGACGCGGTGGTGGTACTGCACCAGTTGGGAAATCACGGCCCGAGCTATTACCTGCGCTATCCACCGCGCCTGCGCGTGTTTACGCCCACCTGCGACACCGGAGAACTTGGCCAGTGCGGCCGCGAGCAGATCGTCAATGCCTACGACAACGCGATCCTCTATACCGACGAGTTCCTGGCCCGGACCATCGCCTACCTCAGCGAAGACGCCGATCGCGATACCGCGATGATCTACGTGTCCGACCATGGCGAGTCTCTGGGCGAGAATGGCTTGTACCTGCATGGGGTTCCGTACTCGATAGCCCCGAAGACCCAGATCAAGGTGCCGATGGTGATGTGGATGTCGCCCGGCTTCATCGGTAGCCGCGGCGTGGATATGCAATGCCTGCGCGCGGAATCGGCGAAGCCGGCGAGCCACGACAACCTGTTCCATTCGATACTCGGCCTCATGCAGGTTCAGACCAACGTCTATCGCAAGGACATGGACCTGTTCGCGCCGTGCGAACGGGCCGCAGCACCGCCGGCGGCCTAAGTCGGAGCATTCGGGCCAGTGATCTTCCGAGCGTCCCCGAACCCGCGCCGCCCGGCGGATTGTCCGCGCAACATGAGGAGCGCTGCTGATGACGCAGATTCGATCTATCGATTGCACCGACGTGGGCACATCCGCGCAGGTGACGCACCTGATCCGGGCCCTCATCGAAGCCGATGGCGAATCGGTGTGCTACTACCATCGATCCGGCGATGACTTTCCGCCGCTCCTGCAAGCCGCTCTTCATGCCGGACTATTGCGGATCTTGCGCAGGCAATCCGGGTTCTATCGCAGCCGGGAGCGCGATAAGGGGTTCGTCTATATCTGGCAACAGGCGCGCATCACCGACCCGGCCAGCGCCGAGCCTCTGTTCGGCCCTATGTACCTGAGATACGGCATCGGACTGGGGAGCTTGAGCTTGAAACCCTCAGCTGAAGCCGCGAAGCGTTTACCGGATTCGACGACCTGGATGGCCGGCGCCTCAATGCGCCCTGGCGGCCGCACGCTGCGGAAAGACGTAGACGAATAGCGCGATGGCGGCCGCGAGCGTCAGCGACGCGGTGTAACGACTCAACTCCAGGCCTCCGTGAGTCACGGGCTTGTCCAGGAAATCGCCGACGACCGCACCCAATGGCCGGGTCAGGATGAAGGCGGCCCAGAACAGCGCCGTCCGCGAGAATCGGGTACCCAGGTAGAGCGCGGCGACGATCGCGAGCGACGCGCCGAAGACGACCATCCCGCCGACATAACCCAGCGCCGCGGTATCCGCCACCCAATCTCCCAAGGCGGTTCCGAGCGTTTGCGAGAACATGATCGTGAGCCAATAGAAGGCCTCGGCCTTGGGCTCGGCCACGGTCTCCACCGCGATAGAGCCCAAGGTCTTGTGCCAGGCATACAGGGATATCGCCAGCAAGCTCAGCAACAGCGCCGATCCGCCGGTGTAGCCGATGCCGAGCGAGCGGTCGGCAAAGTCGGCCAGCGTGGTGCCTACCGTGGTGCTGGCGACAATGGTCGCCCAGTACAGGTAAGGCCGGAAGCCGCGCGCCAGAATCTGCGCGCACACCGCGGCCGCGAACAGCACGAAGAAAATCGCGGTTCCAACCAGATAACCGAGGTTCATCGACATCGACACGGCATCTCCGCCGACCTCGCCCAACGTGGTGGCCAGGATTTTTATAAGCCAGAAGACGAGCGTGACCTGAGGCACCTTGCTGAACGCTTGTGTGTTCATTCGTGCGTTTCGGATTGCGACGCCACGACATTACCTTGCGCATGATCGGGATTAGGTCGGAGCGACGGCGCTGCGATCACGCCGCTGGACATCAACACACGCGACTTCCTGCCGGGGCGATGATGCGCCAAGCGATCGCCGGCTTCGAGAATCGGATGCCTGCAGCGGTGCCGCCGCCCGGCGCCGGGGTCAAGCGCCAAGGCATGCCGGCCTTGCGAGCCGTCTTCGATCGGCACCACATACTCGCGGGATCCCACGCGCACTTCATCGTGGACGCCCGGCGCCAGCGCTCGTGGACAAAAACGAAGGGCTCCCGCGTGGGAGCCCTTCGTGTTTCAAGCCGCCTGTGGGTTTTCCCAGAAGGCGCTATTCCTTACTAGCCGACGCCTAAAAGCGGCAGCTTATTGGTAACGCGCAACAACGAAGGCCGACGGCGAGTTGCCATAGCCCGCCACGACGATTTTTCCGTCGCTTTGTAGGGCGAGCCCTTGAACAGCGGCATTCGCGCTGCCGACGGTGGTGGAGACAGGCCCGAAGCTGGCGTCCTGGTTGCCGTACTGGTCGTAGCGATTCAAGGTCAACTGGCGATAGCTGCCCGCATTGGAGTAGCCGCCGACAATGATTCCTCCGTTGGCGTCGATGGCGACATCGCTACCGATCGCATCGCCGCTACCGATGGCGGTAAGGACCTTGCCGGTGCCGGATCCAAAGTAGCTGTCCAGCGCGCCGGCGCTTGTGTAACGAACGGCGGCAAATCGGTAGAAGCCGGCGCTCGTGCTCTTCGCGTAGCCCGCGGCGACGATGTTGCCGTCGCTTTGAATCGCCAGCGAAGTGGCGATGGAGGAGTTGCCGCCCACGTTCGTCAGCACTTTACCGCCGGTACCGAACGTGGTGTCCAGCGCGCCACTGATGGTGTAACGCGTCAACGCGAACACGGTGCCGCCGCTCGACGCGTAGCCGGCCAGCACGGGTTTACCATCGGCCTGGATGGCCAGGCTGTTGGCGAAGGCCGAGCTGGTGCCGACCGCCGAGGTGACGGTACCGGTACCGCTGCCGAAGCTGTAATCCAAGGTTCCGCCGCTGGTAAGGCGCGCCAGCGCAAAGCCGGAACCGGCATAGCCCGCAACCCAGATCGAGCTGCCCTGTACGGCAACGGCGTAGGCTTCCGAAGCCCCCGCGTAGAAATTGACGGTCGCCTTGCCCGAGCTGCCGAAGCCGGTGTCCAGCGAACCATCCGTGTTGTAGCGATAAATGGTGAAGTTGCGGGTGGAGGTGAAGTTCGGGCACGAGGTGCCTGCAACGACGATCTTGCCGTCCGCCTGCAGGGCGAGTGCGCGCGCCTGTCCCGAGCAGCTGCCCGATGGTGTGGTGGTGACTTTGCCGGTGCCATTGAAGCTGGTATCCAGCACGCCGCTGGCCGTATAACGCGCCAGCGCGAACTCGCCGAGCGCGGTCTGGCCGGCGGTGACAATCCGTCCGTCTGCCTGGATAACAACCCGGGCGGCGGCGCCGTAGTTGCCGAATGCGGTGGAGGTGATGCCTGCCGAACCGAACGTGGGGTCCAGCGATGCGGCCTGTGCGGGCGTTGCAAGTGCGCCGATAGCGCCGATGGCCATGCCAAACGAAACCTTCATCGCGTTGCTGATCACTGCGTGTTCTCCTTGTTGGATGTGGTTGAGTCCATTTGGTGTTCCATTCAATTCACTGTCGCTTGCTGTGTTGCGGCGGAGTGCTGAGCGCACAAGGTTTAGAAGGCGGCTGCGTGGATGGCCTCGCTTGCGGAAGGTATTCGTGCCTGAGTAGAGGTATCGCGCAAATAACCGTGCAGCACGGTATGAGTTGATCTATCGCACTGACGGGCCGTTCGTGGCGATCAGCTTGTCAGCCTCTTCGAAGGCCTGCTTGACGACGTACGACGCTGTTGGCGAAGCCTTCGATATTGGGAGATGCTCATCGGGCACTCCTGGTTCCTCAAACTTACGAGGTTCGGTCCGCCAAAGTGTCGGCAGTAACTTGTCGTGCCGGATAAGATCTGGCGCTCAAAAGAACACGTTCTTGCGGCGGTGGTACAGGCTGTTGACAAGCGGCATGAAGTCATCCAAGCCGTAGTACAACCTCGCCACGCTTGGCCGAGCAGGCAGATCGGGCACACGTAACGTAGCTCCCCTGCGGCAAGCTTCAGACCAACACGTTTCTGCTCGATGACCGTCCCGTAGTCGCACTTCCCCAGGTACTTGACCAGGGTCATCCACTGCCCTGTCTCTCGGTCCAGGACATGCTTCTGTGTGCGATGGTGAGCGGTTCCAGATTCTGCGCGAACATTCAGCGCCTCCCCTTTTGCCTATTGTGCCCTAGGCAAATCTCCGTCGTTGAGACGTTCCGGAGACATGGAATACCCAGCGTTTGGGAGCACTGAACTCCAACCTTTCGTAGCCACCACGGCCGGCTTTAAGCAGAAGCGGTTTGTCGAAAAAGGAAAAGGGCTCCGGAGGGCCCCTTTCAGGTACTGGCAACTTCTGGATGCCAATTCGCGGCTTTAAGATGTCCGCACAGACGTGTGGTATTGCTCAGTCCGAATATGAGCCGAGTGCTCGGCGACAGAAACGGGAAAGACCGCTGGCATTGGACTACTCACCTTGCCCTTCGGAGACTGGTAACGCCTCGACCAAGACACTGTGAACCTGGTTTCGGATATCGACGATGAGGTCATCCTCCTCCACCGAGAAGCGCGAGACGGTGACCAGCAACTTGCTACCCAGATTTCGCAGGTGATGTGGAATTGACTCTGTTGGAATTTCCCACCAACCCTCCCCATGTGCGAGCGTGAAGAGCCGAACACGCGTGAAGTCACCTGGAAGATGCATTACCACCACGGCCGGGTGGCGAAATGGTTCCAGTAGCTTCATGGAAGGGCCTAATGCCTGAATTAGGCCAAGCCGCGAAGCGGCTTCGGCTTGAATGAATTGTGGACGCGAACAAGACGATCAAGCCGCCGGCCGAAGCACCCTCAACCGCACTTCGAATAACCGCAGTTCAAGCACGTCGCGCAGCCGTCCATCAGCACCAGCGCCTTGGTGCTGCACTTGTGGCAGACCGTGGCCGAAGGCGGGAACGAGGCGCCGTCGCCGGTCACGGTGACGTCTTCGTTGCGCGGCTCGACCACGGTGATGCTGGCCGAACGGGTTACTTCAGAGTTTTTTTTTGCGCCGCGCTGCTCGTAGGCGGCGCGCTTCTCGGCGATGAGTTCGCGCTGGGCGTCGCTCATCTCCGGGTCGTGGATCATGCCGATCGACTTGAGGTGGTCTTCCACGATGGCGCCCATCTCGGCCACCAGGGACGGCATGTAGACGCCGCCGGCCTTGAAGTAGCCGCCGCGCGGGTCGAACACCGCCTTCATTTCATCGACCAGGAAGGTCACGTCGCCGCCCTTGCGGAACACCGCCGACATGATGCGCGTGAGCGCCACGATCCACTGGAAGTGGTCCATGTTCTTGGAGTTGATGAAGATCTCGAACGGACGGCGCGATTCGTGTTCGGTGCCGGCGTTTAGCACGATGTCGTTGATGGTCACGTACAGCGCGTGCTCGAACAGCGGCGATTTGATCTTGTAGGTCGAGCCGATCAGGATCTCGGGACGCTCGATGCGTTCGTGCATCTGGATGACGTTGTCTGCCGGTTCCTCGGCCTTCACGGCCGCGACGCTGGCCGCGGCTGCCTTCGCCGCTTCCTTCGCCTTGTCTTCCGGGGTGACGACGCTGTAGCCCTTGATTTTCTTTTCGATCTTGACGGCCATGGGCCCGACTCCTACTGCGTTGCGTGTTCTGGTGTGGGGTGACGCTGGATTTTCCGGCCGGCGCGATGCGCGGCCCTCGCCCTAGCCCTCTCCCGCGGACGGGAGAGGGAAGGACGGTCGCGATCAGGCCTTCTTCTTGGCGGCCTTCTTCGCTGCCTTCTTGGCCGGTGCTTTCTTGGTCGCCTTCTTGGCGGCGGCCTTCTTCACGGCTTTCTTCGCGGGCGCCTTCTTGGTCGCGGCTTTCTTGGTCGCTACCTTCTTGGCCGCCTTCTTCGCGGTCTTCTTCACCGCCTTGACCGCCTTCTTCGCGGCCTTGGCTACTTTCTTCGCGGCTTTTTTCGGCGCGGCTTTCTTTGCGGCCTTCTTCGCCGCCTTCTTGGCCGGTTTCTTGCCGGTGGCCTTGTCCTTCAGCGCGGTGGCTTCCTTCTTGGCCTTGGCGCTGGCGGAGGCGAGTTTCTTCTTCGCCGAGCCGACGGCTTTCTTGGCGGCCTTGCGGGCCTTGGTCGCGGTCTTCTTGACCGAGGCCACGGCTTCTTCAGCGCGGGTTGCGATGGCGCTGCCGATGTTGGACGCGGTTTCTTTCACGTTCTCGGCGGCCTGGGTCAGGGTTGCCGTCACTCCATTACCGTTGCTCATGATGCCCTCCTGGTGGGCGATTTCTAATAGCGGT
This sequence comes from Lysobacter sp. TAB13, assembly GCF_052113885.1. Taxonomy (NCBI): domain Bacteria; kingdom Pseudomonadati; phylum Pseudomonadota; class Gammaproteobacteria; order Lysobacterales; family Lysobacteraceae; genus Lysobacter; species Lysobacter sp. TAB13. Next base: position 101,508 of record NZ_JBFRDR010000010.1, read on the forward strand.
ACGCGTGGCTACGTGCAGCAATCGGGGTGTTGCCGGAGTGATGCTATACCCGTGGCGCGAGAGAAAAACAGTGGCGGCTCATACCCGATCGCATCCGGGAGATTCGTCGCGGTTGTCAGCGCGTCCGGGGCGGTCGATGGCGCCGGCCCGGGGCGCCGGACCGGACCGGTCGCGGGCCTGCGCGAAGACGCTCGGCGGGCGCCGCGGCTGAACGCGACCGCCCGCCTTGCGCGTCCCCGGAATCGATCCGACTTCCTGGGCCGCGCGCGGCGGGCGCGCCGTCAGAACTTGCCGTAATAGCCTTCTTTCAGGGCGTCGAACAGGTTCGCGGCGGTGTGCATCTCGCCGTCGTATTCGATCTGTTCGTTGCCCTTGACCTCGAGCACGCTGCCGTCTTCAAGCTCGAAACGGTAGGTGGTGTTCTCCAGGTCCGCTTCCTTGACCAGCACGCCCTGGAAGGCGGCCGGGTTGAAACGGAAGGTGGTGCAACCCTTCAGGCCTTGCTCGTGGGCGTAGCGGTAGATGTCCTTGAAGTCCTCGTACGGATAGTCCGTGGGGACGTTCGCGGTCTTGGAAATCGAGCTGTCGACCCACTTCTGCGCGGCGGCCTGGACATCGACGTGCTCTTTCGGGCTGATGTCGTCGGCGGAAATGAAGTAGTCGGGCAGCTTGGAGTCGGCCTCTTCGCTGAACGGCATGGCGCGGGCGTTGATCAGCTCGCGGTAGGCCAGCAGCTCGAAGGAATAGACGTCGACCTTTTCCTTGGACTTCTTGCCTTCGCGGATCACGTTGCGGCTGTAGTGATGGGCGAAGGACGGCTCGATGCCGTTGGAGGCGTTGTTGGCCAGCGACAGCGAGATGGTGCCGGTCGGCGCGATCGAGCTGTGGTGGGTGAAGCGGCTGCCGATGTCGGCCAGCTCCTCGACCAGTTCCGGCGCCACTTCGGCCACCCGCTGCATGTAGCGCGAGTACTTGGCGTGCAGGACCTTGCCCGGGATCTCCTGGCCGATCTTCCAGCCGTCGGTCTTCATCTCCGGACGCTTGCGCAGCATCTCGGCGGTGACCTCGAAGCGCTCTTCCATGATCGGGGCGGCGCCCTTCTCCTTGGCCAGCGCCAGGCCCATTTCCCAGCCGGCCACGGCCATTTCGCGGGCGATGCGCTCGGTGAACTCGCACGATTCGGCCGAACCGTACTTCATCTTGAGCATGGTCACGGTGCTGCCCAGGCCGAGGAAGCCCATGCCGTGGCGGCGCTTGCGCATGATCTCGTCGCGCTGCTGCTGCAGCGGCAGGCCGTTCACTTCGACCACGTTGTCGAGCATGCGGGTGAACACGCGCACGACTTCCTTGTATTCCTCCCAGTCGAACTCGGCCCGGTCGGTGAAGGCGTTGCGCACGAACTTGGTCAGGTTGACCGAACCCAGCAGGCAGGCGCCGTAGGGCGGCAGCGGTTGTTCGCCGCAGGGGTTGGTGGCGCGGATGGTCTCGCACCACCAGTTGTTGTTCATCTCGTTGACGCGGTCGATCAGGATGAATCCGGGCTCGGCGTAGTCATACGTCGAGACCATGATCATGTCCCACAGGTGCCGCGCGCGGATGTGGCCGTAGATCTTGCAGGCGACCAGGCCGTCTTCGCGCGCGATGTAGTTGCGCGTGGTCGGCCAATCGCGCCAGATCACTTGCTCGGCGTTGTCCAGATCGACGTCGCCGCGTTCCTTGATGTTGACCGGGAACACCAGCGGCCAATCGGCGTCCACTTTCACCGCGTCCATGAAGCCGTCGGTGATCAGCAGCGACAGGTTGAACTGGCGCAGGCGGCCGTCTTCGCGCTTGGCGCGGATGAAGTCCTTCACGTCGGGGTGGCTGACGTCGAAGGTGCCCATCTGGGCGCCGCGGCGGCCGCCGGCGGAGGACACGGTGAAGCACATCTTGTCGTAGATATCCATGAAGGACATCGGACCCGACGTGTACGCCCCGGCGCCGGCGACGAAGGCGCCGCGCGGCCGCAGGGTGCTGAATTCGTAACCGATGCCGCAACCGGCCTTGAGGGTGAGGCCGGCTTCGTGGACCTTCTCCAGGATGCCGTCCATCGAGTCTTCGATGGTGCCCGAGACGGTGCAGTTGATCGTCGAGGTCGCCGGCTTGTGTTCCAGGGCGCCTGCGTTGGAAGTGATGCGTCCGGCCGGGATCGCGCCGCGGCGCAGGGCCCAGGCGAAGCGCTCGTACCAGTACTGCTGCTTCTCGGCGTTGGGCTCGGCGTCGGCCAGAGCGCGGGCGACTCGCAGATAGGTGCCGTCGATATCGGCGTCTACCGCTTCGCCGCTCTTGGTCTTGAGGCGGTACTTCTTGTCCCAGATGTCCTGGGACGCGGGCTGCAGGGCGATCTCTTGCTCTGCCGCCGGATTCTTGACCGCCTCGAGGCGCACGGTGCTCATGCCTGTTTCATCTCCTTCTATTGGCGGCGGGCCGTTGGGTTGCGCCCGCCGCCGGTGGTTTCTTTTTTGTACGAGGTAATCGGGGTGTAGCCGGTGGTGTCGCGGTGCTGCGGTGAAGCGGTTGGATCGGGTCGAACGGTAATCGGGACGATCGTATGTGTCCCGCTTCGGATTTCCTTACCTACATGTTGTGTATCGATTCACATGTGTACGGACCGTCGCGGGTGTTGCAGCCTGCGCCGGACCAGGTCCGGCGCGGGGATTTCGGCCGTCGTCAGCCCCCCGCCGACGACAAAGCGCGCGAGCGCGTTGTTACGCGCCGCGAGCGGCTGATTTGGATGTTTTGAGGTTCGCGTCCGCTCTCGTCATGAGCCCGCTCACTTCTAAGGAGACGCTGAGACCATCCCAAGCTGAACCCCTACGCTTGGGCTCCCTCCACGGAACCAACCACTAGATGTTGTGGCCCCGCAGGGAACTCAAGCTACGCCCGGCTTTCCTGGAAGTCAACGGCTTGTTGATGACTATCACGCTTTTCGCGACATGGCCCCGTCACAAATTGCGTATCCCGCGGCGCGCCCGATTCAGTCCCGACGCGCCATAAGCCGTGCCTGGATGCACCTCCGATGGCCGTTGTCGCGGCGGCGCGCGATGGCGACGCTGCGCCGAAGCACTTCATCGGTTATTTATTGCCCGTCTTCGACACTGAACGCGGCGCGCACTGAACGAGTCGCGGCGGCCGCGGTCCAAGTCCGTCGCCCGCCGGCGGTGGATCGCACCGCCGCGGTTGGCTCCGCCCAGTCGCGCCCCACATCGTTAGTCAGACCGCTCCGCTCCCTTTCACGCTCACCCGGAACCGCAACGCGATGCGCCCCTTGCCGACCCTGATGACTCTTGCCCTGGCTGCTGCCTTCGGCGGCTTCGCCGCCACCGCGATCCGCGACGGATTGCAGGCCCCGGCCCAGGCCTCGCCGGCCGCCTCCGCCCTGCTGCCGGTCCCCACCACCGCCGCCTTGCCGGCCTCGGTGAGCGGACAAGCCCTGCCCTCGCTGGCGCCGATGCTGCAGAAGGTCACCCCGGCCGTGGTCAGCGTGCACACCAAGCAGACCGTGCGCATCCGCAATCCCTTCGCCAACGACCCGATCTTCCGCCGCATGTTTCCCAACATCCCGCAGGAACGCATCAACGAGTCGCTGGGCTCGGGCGTGATCATCGATGCCAAGAACGGCTACGTGCTGACCAATCACCATGTGATCGAAGGCGCGGACGAGGTCTCGGTGACCCTGGCCGACGGGCGCACGGTCAAGGCCGACTTCATCGGCTCGGACCCGGACACCGACGTGGCGCTGATGCGGATTCCGGCGCAGAACCTCAGCGCGATCGCCCTGGCCGACTCGGACGGGCTCAAGGTCGGCGATTTCGTGGTCGCGGTCGGCAACCCGTTCGGCATCGGCCAGACCGTGACCTCGGGCATCGTCTCGGCGGTGGGCCGCAGCGGCCTGCGCGGGCTGGGCTATCAGAACTTCATCCAGACCGATGCCTCGATCAACCCGGGCAACTCCGGCGGCGCGCTGGTCAATCTCAACGGCGAGCTGGTCGGCATCAACACCGCCAGTTTCAATCCGCAGGGCAGCATGGCCGGCAACATCGGCCTGGGCTTCGCCATTCCGGTCAATCTGGCGCGCAACATCAAGGACCAGCTGATCGCCAACAACGGCGTCGTGCGCCGCGGCACGCTGGGCCTGGAGACGCAGGACGTGACGCCGCAGCTCGCCGCCGGCCTCAAGCTCGGCGAAGCGCGCGGCGCGCTGGTCTCGCGCGTGTTCGCCGGCAGCGCGGCGGCGGCGGCGGGGCTCAAGCCGGGCGATGTGATCCTCGGCGCCAACGGCCAGCGCCTGGACGGGCGCGATGCGCTGCGCAATTTCGAAGGCCTGCAGTCGATCGGCAGCAAGATCGCGCTGGAGGTGCGCCGCGACGGCCAGCCGCTGCAGCTCAACGCCACCTTGCGTGAACAGCCCAAGTCCATCGCCGGCACCGAGCTGGATCCGCGCCTGAGCGGTGCGACCTTCGGCGAATTGCCCGAACGCCTGCGCCAGTCGGGTTTCTCCGGCGTGGTGGTGGAAAGCGTGGCCCGCGGCAGTCGCGCCGAGGCGAACAATTTGCGCAAGGACGACATCGTTCTTGCGGCCAGCAGCGGCGAATTCGACGATCTTCCGGGTTTCCGCGCGAGCTTCACGCGCAATCCGGCACAGTTGATCCTGCGCATCCAGCGCGGCAACGGCGGCGGCAACCTGCAGATGCAATAGCCGCATCGACACGCGCGGCCGTTAAGATCGGTTCACGCGGCGCGATGCCTGATCGATCGCGCTGCCTCGATCGATGTCGGATCCGTCAACGCGGTCGCGGCGATGAGGTTCGACGATCCGGAATCCATCGGCCCGCGCGCCGGCCGGTCCGGAAGTTCCACCGACAAGCAATCCGTTGCACCCGAGCGTCGCGCGCGGCGCTTCGCTTACCACCGTCGAAGGCCGGGCACCGCCCGGCCCCGCGACGGCCCGCTAGAACCCTGGACTCGTTCAGCGGTTCCATTCCATGCAGCACGGAGGAACACCCGATGACCCCTACCTCGACTGACGCCATCAAGAGCAACCTCGGCGAAGCCGGCACCCATCTCAAGCAGGCCGCCAGCGATGCCGGCGAAGCGATCCGCAACGCCGCCGGCGTGGCCGGCGAAGAATTGAAGATCGGCAAGGCCAACGTGAAGTCCGGCCTGGCCGACAGCGCGCTGGCCGGCATCGCCGCGGCCGAGAACGCAGGCGGCGCGGCGCGCGAGCAAGTCGATGCGCTGATGGACAAGGGCCGCGATCTGATCGAAAGCGCCGCCGAACTGGTGCGCGAGCGTCCGCTGGCCTCCTTCGGCGTGGCCTTCGCCGCCGGCTTCATCATCGCCAAGCTCGCCCGCAGCGGCGACAAGTAAGCGTGAGCGACACGCCGCCCACCGATCGCGAGGCGGACGACGCCGCGCACGCCGGCCGCGAGCCCCGCCAGGGGCCGCCGCCGTCGATCGACGATGCCTTCCGCGAGATCAGCGACGCCGGGCGCGAAGGCTTGTCCGCCGCGCTCGACACCGGCCGCGCGCTGCGCGGCCTGCTGATCGCGGACTTCGCCCTGGCGCGCAGCGCCCTGGGCCGGGCGCTGCTGTGGGTGAGCGTGGCGATCATCTTCGGCGCCTCGTCCTGGCTGTTGCTGATGGCGGCGTTGATCGCGCTGCTGCAGGGCGTCCTGGGCTGGTCGTGGCTGGCGTCGATGTCGGCCGCGGCCGGGCTGAGCCTGGTGGTGACCGCCATCGGCGTGTGGCAGGCGCTGCGTTATTTCGAATACACCCGTTTGTCGGCGACGCGGCGGCAACTGCGCCGGCTGGGCCTGGGTCACGACGACGACGACGATCGCGAGATCGAATCGCACAAGACGGAGGCGCGATGAGCCGGTTCGATCGTCTGCAACGGCGGGTGGACAAGCGCGAGCAGTTGCTGGAAGGGCGCTTTCAGCAAGCTGTCGAACGCAAGGATGTCTTGAAGAAAACCTGGCGGGAGGCTTGGACGCCGGGTCGGATCATCATCGCGGGCTTGGTCAGCGGTTTCGTGATGGGCCGCGCCGAGCCGGTCAAGATCGCGGTCAAAAGCAGCACCTTGATGCAGATGGTGACGATGCTGTCCGGGCTGTTCGCCGGCAGCGGCGCGCAGGAAGCGGCCGAGCACGCGGACAAGGCCGCCAGTCAGGCCGGCCATGCCGCGCGCGAAGCCGGGCACGCGGCCGATAGCGCGCAGGCGGCGACAGGTGCGCAGGCGTCGGCTGCACGGCGCGACGCGGCTTGATTCAGTAATGAAACCTTCCGGGAAAGAAGCTGCGGTGGAAGGCAGCTTTTTGTAAGAGCGAGTTTTTGTAAGAGCGAACTTTTGTGGAGGGAGCTTTTGTGGGAGGGAGCTTCAGCCCCGATGCTTTTGTCTCCGCTCGCACATGACTCTCACCACTGCTGATCGAACAGCATCGGGCCTGAAGGCCCTCCCACAACAGACCTCCAAGCCGCGAGCGAAAGCTTTTGTGGGAGGGAGCTTCAGCCCCGATGCTTTTGTTTCCGCTCGCGCATAACTCTCACCACTGCTGGTCGAACAGCATCGGGCCTGAAGGCCCTCCCACAACAGACCTCCAAGCCGCGAGCGAAAGCTTTTGTGGGAGGGAGCTTTAGCCCCGATGCTTTTGTCTCCGCTCGCAGCGCACTCTCACCCCCGGCTGACCGAACAGCATCGGGGCTAAAGCTCCCTCCCACAAAAGTGCTCTCCCACAAGCCCCCCGGATCGCGCAGGCCGCTTCCCCAACACGCATGCTGGCGCCCTCACGCACGACGGCGCACAGTGCGCGTCTGCCGAATGCACGATCCTGCCGCCTTGAATCCGTCCACACCGCCACCGCCCGACGTCGCTACACCCGCCTCGCCGCCCGAGCAGATCACGCCGCGGCCGGGCTCGCCGGAAACGGCCGCCGCCGATCCCGGCGACGACTCCGCGCAAACCGCCGCCCCCACCGCCCCGCCACGTCCGCCCAGCCCGGTCTCGCTGCTGGTCCTGGCCGCGCTCGCCGTCGGCTACACCCTGTGGGCCGCGCAGGAACTGATCCTGCCGATCCTGCTGGCGGCGTTCTTCGCCCTGGTCGGCAATCCGATCCTGCGCCTGCTCGGCAAGCTGCGCCTGCCGCGGGTGCTGGCGGCGCTGATCGTGCTGATCGGCGGGCTGGCCATCGCCGGCACGCTGACCCTGCAACTGGCCGAACCGGCCAGCGAATGGGTGCGGCAGGTGCCGCGCGAACTCAAGCAGGTCGGGCCGAAGCTGCGGCAGATGACCAAGCCGCTGCAGGACGCCAACCGCGCCGCGCAGAATTTCGCCCGCGCCGCCGGCGGCGAAAGCACCGCCAAGCCGGTGCAGGTGGTCAAGACCGAACTCAACGATCCCTATCGCTCGCTGACCGCGACGCCGCGCTATGTCGCCCAGGTGCTGGCGGTGGTGCTGCTGACCTTCTTCTTCATGGTGTTCGGCGAATCGCTGCAACGCAATGCGATCGCGCTGCTGCCCAATCAGCAGAAGAAGAAACTCACCATCGACATCCTGCATTCGATCGAGCGCGAGATCTCGCGCTATGTGCTGACCATCAGCCTGATCAACAGCGGCCTGGGTCTGGCGCTGGCCTGCGCGCTGTATGCGCTGGGCGTGCCGCTGCAGGAGTCGCTGCTGTGGGGCACGATGGCGGCGATCCTGAATTTCGCGCCGTTCGTGGGCCCGCTGATCGGCATGGCGGTGATGCTGCTGATGGGCTTCGTCGCCTTCGACGATCCGGGCGCGTCGCTGCTGCCGGCGGGTTTGTATCTGTTGCTGCACACCATCGAATCGCAGGCGGTGACGCCGATCGTGCTGGGCCGGCGCATGCGCCTGTCGCCGCTGGTGCTGATGCTGGCGCTGATGTTCTTCGGCTGGCTGTGGGGCATCGTCGGCCTGCTGCTGGCGGTGCCGTTGCTGGTGTGCGTGAAGCTGGTGCTGGCGCGCATCGAAGGCATGGAGGGGTGGTCGAAGTTGATGGAGTGAGGGCCGGGTATCTGGCCGCGGCTCTTCGCGGCGTGCCCGTGGCGATTGCGGCGGCCGGACCGGACAGCGTCGGGCCTGAAGACTCTCCCACGATCGGCTTCGCCAGCCGCGTCCCGGCGTGTGCCGCAGCCGGCCTGTCGCCTGCATCACCCATTCAGCGGCGCGGCGCGCGCTAAAATGCGCGGATGAGCTTTCCCGTCCGTGCCATCACCCTGGACCTCGACGACACTGTCTGGCCGATCGCGCCGGTCATGGTGCGCGCCGAAGGCGTACTCGACGACTGGCTGCGCCAGCACGCGCCCAATACCGCGCAGCGGTTTCCGGTGGAGGCCATGCGCGCGCTGCGCGATGAGATCGCCGCGCAGCGGCCCGATCTGGCCCACGACTTCACCACCCAGCGCCGCCTGACCCTGGAACGCATGCTGCGCGAGGCCGGCGACGACATCGCCCTGGCCAAGCCTGCCTTCGACGTATTTTTCGCCGCGCGCTGCGAGGTCGAGCATTACGCCGACAGCGAAGCGGCGCTGCAGCGACTGGCCGCGCGCCTGCCGCTGGCCGCGCTCACCAACGGCAACGCCGATCTGGTCAAGATCGGGCTGATGCCGCTGTTCCGCTTCCAGCTGGGCGCGCGCGAACACGGCCGCGCCAAGCCCGATGCGAGCATCTTCCACGCCGCCTGCTCGCGACTGGAGCTGGAACCGGCGCAGGTGCTGCACGTGGGCGACGACATCGAACTCGACATCGTCGGCGGCGCCCAGGCCGGCCTGCGCACGTGCTGGATCAATCGCGAAGAACGCCGCTGGCCGCACACGCACGTGCGGCCCGATCTGGAATTCACCACCCTTGCCGAACTGGCCGACTGGCTGGACACGGCGCATCGCACGGACACCGCAGCCGCATGACTCTGCCTTTGGGCTTCACCTCTTCCGACGCCGACGCTCTGCCGCTGGCCCTGGTCGGCCGCGTCGGCTTCAACGCCTGGCGCGACGCGCTCACGCCCACGGCCGCGGCCTGGGCCCAGGCGCAGGGTTTCGACGGCTCCGCCGGCACCGTGCTGGTCCTGCCCGGTGAACACGGCGAACTGGCCGGCGCCGCGCTCGGCATCGGCGACGCGCTCGATCCTTACTCCTACGGCCACGCGCCGTTCGCGCTGCCGGCGCGCAGCTGGCGGCTGCAGGGCGAGCACGACGCGGCGATCCGCGATGCGTTGCGCCTGGGCTGGGGCCTGGGCAGCTACCGCTTCAGCCGCTACAAGACGCCTTCGCGCGCGCCGGCGTTGTTGCACACCGACGCCGCGGCCGACGACGAAGTCTTCGCCCTGCTCGCGGCCAGCCTGCGCGTGCGCGATCTGGTCAACACCCCGACCGAGCACATGGGCCCGGACGAGCTGGAAGCGGTCTCGCGCGAGATCGCGCAGCGCTTCGGCGCCGACATCGAGGTGGTCACCGGCGATGCGCTGATCGCGCAGAACTTCCCCGCGATCCACGCGGTCGGCCGCGCCTCGCACCGCGCCCCGCGCTTGATCGCGCTGCGCTGGGGCGATGAATCGCATCCGCATATCGCCATCGTTGGCAAGGGCGTGTGCTTCGACACCGGCGGCCTGGACCTCAAGCCGGCCGACGGCATGCGCTGGATGAAGAAGGACATGGGCGGCGCGGCGCACGCGATCGCGCTGGCCGAACTGATCATGGCGCGCAAGCTGCCGCTGCGGATCACGATGCTGGTGCCGGCGGTCGAGAACGCGGTCGGCCCGGATGCGTTCCGGCCGGGCGAGGTGATCGCCACACGCCAGGGCATCAGCGTTGAGATCGACAACACCGACGCCGAAGGCCGCGTGATCCTGTGCGATGCGCTGACCTACGCCGGCGAGCAATCGCCCGAGCTGCTGCTGGATTTCGCCACCCTCACCGGCGCGGCGCGAATCGCGCTGGGCCCGGACCTGCCGGCGCTGTATTCCAATCAGGACCAGATCGCCAACCAGTGGCTCGACGCCGGCGCGCATCAGCGCGATCAGGTCTGGCGCATGCCGCTGTGGCGTCCGTATCTGCGCTATCTGACCAGCCACATCGCCGACATCGCCAACGGCGGGCCGTCGAAGATGGCCGGCTCGGTGACCGCGGCGCTGTACCTGGAGCGCTTCGTCCCGGCCGACCTGGCCTGGGCGCACCTCGACGTCTACAGCTGGAACGACACCGACCGCCCGGGCCGTCCGGCCGGCGGCGAGGCGCAGGGATTGCGCGCGGTGTACGCGATGCTGAAGGCGCGCGCGGCGGCTTGATCGCTTCGCCGCCCAGACCGCGGACGGCGCCCGTCGTCCGCGCCCGACCCGTCCGTCCATCCGCATCCGGGTTCGCTGCGATGAAAGCTGTGCTGGTGTCGATCACTTTGGCGATGACGACGATGACGATGCTCCCGACCGAGGCAAACGAAACTCCCGCCCCGGCCGGCGTTTCGGTCACCGTGCGCTCGCCGCAGCCGCTGCCGCGTGACGGCCGGCTGACGGTGTTCCTGGCCGGCAGCATCGACATGGGCGGCTCCAGCGACTGGCAGGCGCAGGTCGCGCGCGAACTCGCCGACGAAGGCGTGGTGCTGCTCAATCCGCGCCGCGAGGACTGGAATCCGGCGTGGAAGCCGGTGGCGCAGGAGCCGGAGTTCCGCCGCCAGGTCGAATGGGAACTGGCGGCGCTGCAGCGCGCGGACGTGATCGCGATGTATCTGCAGCCCGGCTCGCAGAGCCCGGTGAGCCTGCTCGAACTCGGCCTGCATGCCGGCTCCGGGAAGTTGTTGCTGGCCTGCCCGGACGGGTTCTGGCGCAAGGGCAATGTCGATATCACCGCCGACCGTTACGGTGTGCCGCGCTATGAGTCGCTGCCGACCCTGATCGAGGGGGTGCGCGCGCGTCTGGCGCAATTGCGCCGCGAGCGGCCGGGCAGCGCCGCGGACTGACCCGGCGGCGGCGACCGGAAGGCTCGCCTTCCCTTTTAATGACCTTGCGGCCGGCCCGGTTCGAATCCGCCCGCGTCTGAGCACCGGCCTGTCCCGGCCGTTCGCTGCCGCCGCCCGGGCCCGCTGCCGCCCCCAATTCAGGCTTTTTACGCTCCAGGCCTCCCCGGGCTTGGCATTCGCCCTCGCTTTCATACAAAATGTGATTAGTGGCACATTTTTAATGCCGCGCATCATCAAACGGCAACCCGGGCATCGGCCAGGGGGCCGGGGCAGCCAGGCAGCGTCAGCGCGCCCGAACCTTCGCAGTAAGGCTCGTAATAGGGGACTCCATGAATCGTTTGACCCGCTTCGGTCGCAGGACCGCTTGGACGCTGTGCGTGTGTCTGATGACTTTGGCCGGCGCGGCCCATGGCAACGGCGCGACCACCCAGCGCGTGGCCAACAGCACCGGCGGCGTGCTCGCCAACGGCTCCGACGGTCTGCTGGTGACCTGGGGCAGCAACAGCCAGTTCCAGGTGCGGCTGGCCAACGCCAATCAGGTGTATTCGGACACCGCGGTGCCGAACTCGGGCTCGATGTTCAACAGCGTCTATCTGCGCGTGGACCGCGGCAGCAACGGCACCACCCGCATCTACACCAACGCCGACAACGCCGCGGGCACGCCGTTCTCGACCTTCACCCAGGTCTCGCAAACCGCGCTCGCCGGCGCCGGCACGGCGGCCTCGCCGTATACGACGACCACAGTGCTGCGGCCCGGCGCTCCGGACAACGCAATCACCGTCACCATCGTCGACAGCTACATCACCCCGCAGGCCTGGTTCACCCGCCGGGTCACGGCGAGCGGCATGCCGGCCACCGGCGCGACGATCAAGCTGTATCAGAACGTCGACACCTATCTGCTGGGCGGCGACAACGGCCCGGGTTTCACCCGCACCACGCCGGGCAACACCAGCGGCCGGCCGGATCTGGTCGGCGTGATCAAGAACAATCAGTTCGAAGCGCTGTGGTGGGAGCCGTCTTCGGGCACGCCGAACTGGGACCGTTATTTCAGCGCGACCTACAGCCAGGCGCAGTCGTTGATCTGCAACGGCACCACCACCACGACCACGCCCTGCGTCACCGGCACCGGCAATCTCAACAACACCATCGACACCAACGTCAGCACCGACAACGGCATGGCCGCGCAGTGGAACGTGCCCGCCGGCGCGGCCAGCTTCACCGCCGAATATCGCATCACCTTCGCCTTGAGCGCGGTCGATCTGACCAAGAGCTTCGCCCCGACCACGATCAACACCGGCGGTATTTCCACGCTGACCTTCGATCTGGCCAACAAGAGCGTCAACGCCACCGCCAGCATCAACTTCCGCGACAATCTGCCGGCCAACGTGGTGGTCGCGCCGACGCCGAACATCCGCACCAGCTGTCCCTCGGGCGCCAGCATGGGCACCGGCCTGCCGGCGGGCATGACCGTCGCCGCGGCCGCCGGCGGCAACTCGATCACGGTGACCGGCGCCAGCGTCAACGGCGCCAGCGCGGTCGGCAGTCAGGTCGTCTGCCAGATCGCGGTAGATGTCACTTCGAACACCGTCGGCGTTTACCACAACACCAATTCCAGCATCACCAACACCAACAACCTGGTGAATCTGGTCGCCGATGAAGTGCTGACCGTGGTGCAGGCGCAACTGACCGCGAGCAAGACCGTCAACGGCACCCTCGCCGCCGGCCAGACCGGCGCGGCCGCCGACGGTTATTTCTCCATCGGCCTGCAGAACAACGGCAGCGGCCCGACCGTGGGCGCGATCACCGTGGTCGATACCTTGCCGGCCGGCTTCACCCTGACGGCGGCATCGAGCGCGCAGGGCGCGGTCAACTGCGGCACCTTGCCGGCGACCGGCACGGTGACCTGCACCTTCACCCCGACCACGCCGATCGCGATCGGCGGCAGCGCCAGCGTGCGCTTGAACGTGGCGATCGCCGCGGCTACCAGCGGCTCGCCGACCAACCACGTCGCGGTCGCCGGCGGCGGCGATCCCGATCCGCTGCCGACCTGCCCCGCCGCGGGCAATCCGCAGTGCGCGCAGGTGACGGTGCCGGTCGCGGTCAACATCGCCCTGAGCCTGACCAAGAACGAGGTCGGCGGCGCTACCACCTACACACCGGGCAGCACCACCACTTACACCCTGAGCGCCTGTAATCCGACGGGTCCTGCCGTGGCCAGCGGCGCCACGGTCAACGATCCGCTGCCCAACGGCGTGCGCCTCACCGGCCCGTGGTCGTGCACGCCCACCGGCGCCGCCACCTGCCCCGCCAGCGGCGGCGCGGCCGGCGACGCCAGCGTGCAGATCACCGGCGTGGTCCTGCCGGTCGGCACCTGCATCAATGTGCAGGTGCCGGTGCAGTTCAGCGCCAACCCGGCCGACTACTGAGCCCATGACGCGTCCGGCGCCTTCGCGGCGCCGGGCGCGGGTTGCACCCCTGCCTTGCGCGATCCGGCTCCGGCCGGGTCCTGCCCGACCGATCGCCCCGGCCTCAGCCGCCGCGGCGGCCACCGTCCCGCCCCCGATTGCGCGCCCAGGCACCGTGCCGGCACAGATCTTCGGCACCCCGCTCCGACCCGTGTATTCCCCCGGGTTTCGCGCAAAACCCCCGCCGACCCGGCCCGACAGGGCCGCAATCGCCCGGGGCCGCCTGCAAAATCGGTGCCATTACGGCCGTGGGTCACGCACCGTGGCCGCACCAAGCCACAGATTACGTGTTAAGTCTTAAGGCTTGAATCCGTACCGGATATGCCAGTCGTAGAGTGCACCTGTACTGCATCGCATCAGGGGTCCCTCGCCGGAGGCGAGGCTTGCAATGCGTCATTCGGGGAACAGCGATGGCACTCGCTACACAGTTGTCCCGGCTCGCTCACGGCGCCGCCGGTCTGGCCCTGCTAGTCGCTTCGGCGACCTGGAGCCCCTCGGCAAACGCGGCCCAGCCGCACAACGCCACCGCCACCGGCGGCACCGGCTTCAACAGCAACTCGACCAAGCCGTTTCCCTCGACGCTGACCACGACCTACACGGTCACCGGCGCTAATCTGCAGATCGTCGCCAACAACGCGCCGCTGACCACCTTGGGCGGCGCGACCTCGGCGATGTTCACGCCGACCCTGCCGACCACGACCACCAGCATCCAGTTGCAGACCGTCGGCGCGTCCTGCCAGTTCGCCAACGGCGCGGCGACCACCGCGGCCTGCCCGAATATCGGCACCCTGACCGTCAGCTTCAATCGGCCGGTCACCAACCCGATCCTGCATTTCGTCGGCCTGGGCAGCGTGCAGACCGTGGTCGGCGATACGGTCACCATCACCGCCAGCCGCCCCGTCCACACCATCGCCAGCTCGGTCCCGGCCGGCGCGACCATGACTTTGCTCGGCGGCGCGGTCAATCTGCAGACGCTGAGCGCCGGCACTTCGCTGGACCTGGTCAACACCACCTACAACGGCACCAGTTGCTCGACCATCACCGCGCCCGCGACCCAGCTCGCCGGCTGCGGCAGCGTGCGCATCAACGGCACGGTCACCTCGGTCACCTTCAACGTCGGCATGTCGGGCCGGCGCACCAACTTCAACCCCACCATCGGCACCGGGCTCGGCGACGACGGCTACCTGATCACCACCACCGTCGATGAAGATTTCGGCGACGCGCCGGCGAGCTACGACTTGGTCGAAGCGGCCAGCCACATCCTCGACGGCATCCGCCTGGGCGCCAGCGTCGATGCCGACAACACCAACGTGCTCAACACCACGCCCGCGGTCACGCCCAGCCCGAACGCGGTCGCGGCCGGCGGCGACAACAACGCCGGCGGCGACGGCGCCGACGAAGACGGCCTGACCACGCCGCTGACGACCTTGCACACCGGATTGATCGGGCAGGCCTATACGCTTTCGCCGAGCCTGAGCGGCAGCACCGCCGCCGGCACGGTCTGCGGCTGGATCGACTTCAACCGCAACAACGTGTTCGAAACCGCCGAGGGCGTGTGCAACGCGGTGGCCAGCGGCGCCACCACCACCACGCTGAGTTGGACCGTGCCGATCGCGACTACAGCCGGACGCAGCTACGTGCGCCTGCGCGCGACCCAGGGCACCCAGCTCACCACCGCCACCCCGACCGGCCGCGTGGACAGCGGCGAGGTCGAGGACTACATGATCGAGATCAAGCCGGCGGTGCGGGTGATCAAGCTGCTCAATCCGACCGGCGCCACCGGCCGCTTCGACCTGGGCATCGGCGGCACCGCCTTCGCCCTGGCCGCGGGCCATAACGGCACCACCAACTTCCGCACGCTGTACCACAACAGCGCCTCGGGAGCGCCCGACCTCACCGTCGCGCAGAACATCACCAACACCGCGATCACCACCACGGTCAGCGAAGTGCCGACGCCGGCGACCACCGCGCTGTATGTCAGCACCTATGCCTGCGTGAACGGCTCCGGCGCCACGGTCGCCACCGGCACCGGCACCAGCGTCAATATCACCCTGCCGATCTCGGTGCCCGGCGCAGCCGCCAACGGCCGCGCGCAGGCGGTCACCTGCACCTTCACCAACCGCGTGGCGTCCTCGGCGCTGTCGATCATCAAGACCGAGAGCCCGGTGCGGACGACCTACACCCCGGGCGGCTCCACCACCTACACGATCCAGGCCTGCAACGCGGCCGGCGCCGACCCGGCCAACGGCGCGGCCATCGCCGACACCTTGCCGCCGGGCGCGACCCTGTCGGCGCAGTGGGGCTGCACCGGCACCGGCGGCGCCACCTGCTCGGCCGCCAACGGCGGCACCATCGGCAACAATCTGATCTCGCTGACCGCGGCCACGCTGCCGGCCGGTGGTTGCCTCAACATCAGCGTGCCGACGGTCTTCAGTTCGAATCCGGCCGATTACTGATCGCCGGTCGCGGCCTGCTCGCGCCCTCTTCCGTCGACGGGAGAGGGCCCGCGGCCCAGCCGGGCGGCCGAACCGCAAGCGCCGCATAACCGGTTGCTGATACGGTTCGCGGGCGCAGGCACATGCCCGGCATGACAGTTGTCAGGCAAAACCGGCGACGGCCCAGCTGACAAAAACTGACTTTCCGCAGGTTGGCGCAGTCACCTGGCGCAGTCACACTAGGCGACATCTGGCGTCCTGGTTGGAACACATGAGTGCATCTGCCGATCTGCTGAAGGAACTTCGCATCGACCGCAACCGGCCGGCCCAGTCCTCCGGTCCCGGCCGCGGCGCGATCGTCGGCATCATCGTGCTGGTGCTGATCGTGCTGGCCGTCGCCGGCTGGTTCGTGTTCGGCCGCAACGCCGCGCCGCAGGTCAAGACCGCCAGCGTCACCGCGATCGGCGGCGGCAACGGCGCCGGCAGCTCGGTGCTCGACGCCACCGGCTACATCGTCGCCCGCCGCATCGCCACGGTCTCGGCCAAGATCACCGGCAAGGTGCGCGAGGTGATGATCGAAGAAGGCCAGCGCGTGGAAGCAGGCCAGGTCATGGCCACGCTCGATCCGATCGACGCCGACGCCCAGCGCTCGCTCAGCGCCGCCCAGCTCGCCGCCGCGCAAAGCGACACCGCGCGCGTGCAGGCCCAGCTCAAGGAAGCCGAAGCCAACGCCACCCGCCTGGCGGCGCTGGTCAAGCAGCAACTGGTGTCCAAATCGCAGTACGACCAGGCCGTGGCCTCACGCGATTCGCTGCGCGCGCAGTTGGACACCGCGCAACGCAACGTCAAGGTGTCGAGCGACAGCCTGCACATCTCCGACCTGGGCGTGGACAACACCATCGTGCGCGCGCCGTTTTCCGGCGTGGTCACCGCCAAGGCCGCGCAGCCGGGCGAAATCGTTTCGCCCCTGTCGGCCGGCGGCGGCTTCACCCGTACCGGCATCGGCACCATCGTCGATATGGATTCGCTGGAAATCGAAGTCGATGTCGGCGAAGCCTTCATCGGCCGCGTGCAGCCCAAGATGCCGGTCGAAGCCGTCCTCAACGCCTACCCGGACTGGAAGATT
This sequence comes from Lysobacter sp. TAB13, assembly GCF_052113885.1. Taxonomy (NCBI): domain Bacteria; kingdom Pseudomonadati; phylum Pseudomonadota; class Gammaproteobacteria; order Lysobacterales; family Lysobacteraceae; genus Lysobacter; species Lysobacter sp. TAB13. Next base: position 118,545 of record NZ_JBFRDR010000010.1, read on the forward strand.
CCGGCCGAGGTGATCGCCATCATCCCCACCGCCGACCGCGGCAAGGCCACGGTGAAGGTGCGCATCTCGATCAAGAGCCGCGATCCGCGCATCGTCCCGGAGATGGGCGTGCGGGTCAGCTTCCTGGAAGCGGCCAAGCCGGCCAGCGCCGTGCAGACCAAGCCCAGCGCGATGGCGCCCAACGCCGCGCTGGCCCAGCGCGACGGCAAGGACGTGGTGTTCGTGGTCGCGCAGGACAAAGTCGCGCAGACCGCGGTGACCCTGGGCCGCAAGCTCGGCGACGACCGCGAAGTCACCGCCGGCCTGAGCGGCGGCGAGAGCGTCGTGCTCGACCCGCCCGAATCGCTGAAAGACGGATCGCGCGTGCGTGTCGAAAACGCCGATGCTGGTTCGTCGGACAAGTAAGCCCTGATGCCCGCACCGCTTTAGGCGCCAACCGGCGCGGCCGCCAAACCCGCGACCGGCCGCGACAACGAGTTCGAACCGTCGCGCCCCCGCGCGGCCGCTCTACCGATCTGCGACCGGCGCGCAGCGCGCCTCTCGCCCATTCACCGCAATCAACACGCTCGAGGACGTCGAAGATGGAAACCCTGGTTTCGATCCATAACCTCACCAAGACTTATCAGCGCGGCCCGGAAAAGGTCGAAGTGCTGCACGGCATCAACCTGGACATCGCCAAGGGCGACTTCGTCGCGCTGATGGGGCCGTCGGGTTCGGGCAAGACCACCTTGCTCAATCTGATCGGCGGCCTGGACAACCCCAGCGGCGGCGAAATCTCGATCGAAGGCGAACGCATCGACCGCATGAGCGCGGGCCAGTTGTCGCAGTGGCGCAGCCGCCACGTCGGCTTCGTGTTCCAGTTCTACAACCTGATGCCGGCCCTGAGCGCGCAGAAGAACGTCGAGCTGCCGCTGCTGCTGTCGCCGCTGGGTGGCGCGCAGCGCAAGCGCAACGCCGAGATCGCCCTGACCCTGGTCGGCCTGGCCGATCGCGGCAAGCACCGTCCCAACGAACTGTCCGGCGGCCAGCAGCAGCGCGTGGCGATCGCGCGCGCGATCGTGTCCGACCCGACCCTGCTGATCTGCGACGAACCCACCGGCGACCTGGACCGGCACGCGGCGGAGGAAATCCTCAACCTGCTGCAGCTGCTCAATCGCGAACACGGCAAGACCATCGTCATGGTGACCCATGACCCGAAGGCCGCCGAGTACGCCACCCACACACTGCACCTCGACAAGGGCACCCTGGTCGAGCAGCAGTCGCACGCGGCCTGAGCCGGGAGCGGCCACCATGAAATATTTCCATCTGATCTGGGCCGAGCTGATGCGTCGCAAGACGCGCACGCTGCTGACCCTGCTGTCGATCATCGCCGCGTTCTTGTTGTTCGGCCTGCTCGACGGCGTGCGCGAGAGTTTCCAGCAAGCCGGCAACAGCGCCAACGGCGCCAAGCGGCTGCAGACCGGCTCGCGCCTGTCCTTCATCCAACCGCTGCCGATGTCGCTCAACGACCGCATCGCGCAGGTGCCGGGCGTCAAGCAGGTCACCTATGCGAACTGGTTCGGCGGCGCCTACCAGGATCCGCACAACCAGATCTTCAGCTTCGCGGTGGCCACTAACTATCTCGACCTGTATCCCGAGATCGCGGTTCCGGCGAACCAGCGCAAAGCGTTCGAAGCCACTCGCACCGGCGCACTCGTCGGCGAAGGCCTGATGAAGCGTTTTAACTGGAAGGTCGGACAAAAACTGCCGCTGCAATCGACGATCTTCCCCAGCAGCGACGGCACCAAGAACTGGAGCTTCGACATTGTCGGCACTTTATCGGCCACCGACAAAAAGTCCGGTGCGTGGTACGACCAGATGATCCTGATGCACTGGAAGTACTTCGACGATTCCACGCCGTACAACCGCGGCCAGGTCGGCTGGTACGTCACCGAGGTCAAGGACGTGAACCAGGGCGACCGCGTGGCCAAGGCCATCGACGCGATCTCGGCCAACTCCGACCACGAATCCAAGACCCAGACCGAAGCGGCGTCGGCGGCCAGCTGGATGAAGCAGATGGCCGACATCGGCCTGATCGTGGGTTCGATCATGGGCGCGGTGTTCTTCACCCTGGTGCTGCTGACCGGCAACACCATGGCCCAGGCGGTGCGCGAACGCACTTCCGAGCTGGCGGTGCTCAAGACCATCGGCTTCCCCGATCGCAGCGTGCTGTTGCTGGTGCTGGCCGAGTCGGTGCTGCTGATGTTGATCGGCGGCGTCATCGGCGTCGCCTTCGCCGGCGCGCTCGGCCCCATCGTCAACGCCGGCAGCAACGGCGCAATCAATGTTCCGCCGATCGGCCTGAACAGCTGGTCGCTGGCCTTGGCGCTGATGATCGGCATCGGCTTGGTGGTCGGCGCGTTGCCGGCGATCCGGGCGATGCGCTTGAACATCGTCGATGCACTGGCCGGACGTTAACGGAGACCGCACATGAAAAAGTTCTTATCGTTTCTGCGCGGCCTGGTCACTTTCCTGGGCCTGATCGCCGGTCTGGCGCTGTGGGCGGCCGCGCCTTGGCCGGTCCTGCTCGGCCTCGCCGCGCTGATCGCGCTGTGGATGCTGCTGACCCGCAGCGGCAAACAGGCCGCGTCGGTGGCCGGCGTCGGCATCAGCACCTTGAGCCAGCGCCTGGGTTCGTCCTCGGTGGTGGTGATCGGCATCGCCGGTGTGGTCGCGGTGCTGGTGGCGATGCTGTCGATGGCCGAGGGCTATCAGCAGACGCTGCGCCGCACCGGCAGCGAAGACAGCGTCATCGTCTTGCGCGGCGCGTCCGCGGCCGAGGTGATGTCCACGCTCGATCTGGCCAGCATCAACGTGATCGAGCAGGCGCCCGGCATCGCCCGCAGCGCCGACGGCCGTCCGCTGGCGTCGCCGGAAACCGTGGTCGCGGCGAACCTGCCGATCCAGGGCGGCGGGCCGGACGAAGACGGCAGCGTGCAGTTGCGCGGCGTCGGCGATCGCGCCTGGCAGGTGCGTCCGCAGGTCAAGATCGTGGAGGGGCGCAAGTTCGAGACCGGCAAACGCGAAGTGGTGGTCGGCAGCGGCGCGCGGCGCCAGTTCCGCGGCATGGAAGTCGGCAAGCAGATCCGCCTGGGCAACGAGCAGTGGACCGTGGTCGGCATCTTCAAGTCCGGCGACGCCATGGACTCGGAGTTGTGGGCCGATGCGGAGATGGTCGCTTCGACCTACCGCCGCGGCGCCTCGCGCAACGCGGTCATCGCCAAGCTGACCGACGCCAAGCAGTTCAAGGCGTTCAAGGCCACGCTGGCCGGCGATCCGCGCTTGCAGGTCGATACCACGACGACGGCGGAATACTTCGCCAAGCAGTCCGAGGGCATGACCAAGGTGATCCGCATCATCGGCATCGTGGTCGGCTCGATCATGGGCATCGGCGCGGTGTTCGGCGCGCTCAACACCATGTTCGCCACCGTCGCCACGCGAGCGCGCGAGATCGCTACTTTGCGCGCGATCGGCTTCCGCGGTTTTCCGGTGGTGGTCGCGGTGATGCTGGAAACCATGCTGCTGGCCTTGCTCGGCGGCTTGATCGGCGGATTGCTGGCCTATCTGATATTCAACGGCAAGGGCGCATCGACCATCGCCGGCGGCGTCGGCCAGCTGAGCTTCGACTTCCGCGTCACCGGCGAGCTGCTGTGGAGCGGCTTGAAGTGGGCGCTGGCGATCGGCTTCATCGGCGGCCTGTTCCCGGCGCTGCGCGCGGCGACCTTGCCGGTGACTTCGGCGTTGCGCGACTCCTAGGTTCCAGGCTTCACGCGCGGTTGCGATACGAAAAGCCCCCTTGCGATGAAAGGGGGCTTTTTTTTCGCGCCGGTCCGAACCTCGCGCAGGTCCGCGCTATGCTCGCTCGCAACCGACCAAACCGTCATGAAGGCAAGGATGCGCAAGCAACCCAAGCAAGGATCGCTCGCCTTGGCGATCGCCGTCTCGGCCGCTGCGGGCGCCGGGTGGTTCATGCATTACCAGGCCCCCGCCAACGGCTCGCCCTTCACCGACGCGCTGGCGTGCCTGTGCTTTCTCCTGCTGATGATTTATGTCGGCGGGTCGATCCTGTTTCCCGGGGCCCGGCGTGGGCACGCCAAAGATTCCGCGAGCCGGCGCTTGGCCCTGCACCGCCGCCGCATCGGCGGCTTCACCGCGACGCACGAGCGATGCCTAAGGATCGATCAGGAAGGCATTTTCGAAACCCGCCTAGGGCTGATCGCTTGGCCGCAGGTCCTCGGGCTGTCGGCAGAAACCTCCGCAATCGACGATGCGCCGGCACCCGCGTTGCGGATCTACTTGCGCGACCCTTGGCGCTACCTAGACGATGACAGCCCGACGCTGCTGGCCTGGGGATACCGTCTGCACCTGGCCCGCGACGCCCGCCACGGCCGGATCGATATCCCGACGCAGGCCTATCGGGTGGATGCGGAAACAGCCTGTGAGGTAGCTCGCAGTCTGCGCGGGGACTGCGCCGAGCCCTGGATCGAAGACTGGGACGCTTTGATGAGCGCGGCCGTCATCGAGCAGCGCTTGCGCGAGTTCCTCGCCGCGGCGCCGCACGCCCACGCCGCGCTGACTGCGAGCCCGCATCGCGAAGCATCCGGCTAACGCGACGCATCAGGCCGTCCCAGCCACCGCCGCCATCCGCCGCGAGCGCAGCACGCCCTCGCTGGCGAACAGCATCAAACCCAGCCAGATGATCACGAAGCCGATCGCGCGTTCGCGGTCGAACGGCTCGCGCAGGATCAGCACGCCGATCAGGAATTGCAGGGTCGGGGCGACGTATTGCAGCAACCCGATCGCGGTCAGCGACACGCGCCGCACCGCGTAGGCGAAGCCGATCAGCGGCAGCGCGGTCAGCGCGCCGGCGATGATCAGCAGCACGTCGATGCCCAGGCCCCAGCCGCCGAGGAAACCGCCCTGGCCGTGGCTTTCGCCCCACAGCAGCAGCCCCAGCGCCGGCACGAACAGATAGACGTTCTCCACGCCCAGCCCGGTCACCGCTTCGACCGCGACCAGCTTGCGCACCAGTCCGTACACCGCGAACGACACCGCCAGCCCCAGCGCGATCAAGGGCGGGCGCCCGTACTCCATGGTCAGCCACAGCACGCCGGCGAAGGCCAGCGCGATCGAAATCCATTGCACCGGGCGCAGGCGCTCGCCGAGGAACAGCACGCCGAGCATCACGCTGACCAGGGGGCCGATGAAGTAGCCCAGGCTGGTCTCGATCACGTGCCCGGCGTTGACCGCCCAGATGTACAAGCCCCAGTTGAACGCGATCAGCACGCCGCTCAGCGCCAGCATCGCTGCCTTGCGCGGTTCGCGCAGGATGTCGCGCAGCCAGTGGCGGCCGAACTTCCAGCACAGCCAGCCGGTGACCAGCAGCGTGCTCCAGACGATGCGATGAGCGACGATCTGCAAGGACGGCACCGAATGCAGCAGGTGCCAGTACAGCGGCATCAGTCCCCACAGGACGAACGAGGCGACCGCGATCCAGAGCCCGCGGCGGTCGGTGGCGGCGGCGGTCATGCCTGTTTCTCCAGTTCACCGGCTTGCGGCGGCGGCGCAACCGCCGCGACCGCCGGAGCGGCCTTGGCGGCGCGCGCCTTGGCCAGGGTGATGATGACCACGCCGACCAGGATCACCGCCATCGCGCCCAGGTCGTGCGAGGTGAAACGCTCGCTCGCCAGCAGCGCGCCGAACAACACCGCGATGGGCGGATTGACGTAGGCGTAGCTGGTCGCCAGCGCCGGGCGCACGTGATGCAGCAGCCAGATGTAGGCGGTGAAGCCGAAGATCGAGCCGGCCACGACCAGATACAGCAGCGCTGCGGTGGCGCTGAAGGTCGGCATCGCGGTGATGCGTTCGCCGGTCACCACCGCCGCGCCGAGCATCCACACGCTGCCGGTCAGCATCTGCGCGCTGGCGGCCATGAACGGCGACGGCAGGTCCTGGTCGCGGCTCCAGATCGAGCCCCAGGCCCAGGCGATCGGCGCGACGATCAGGCACACCAGCCCGAGCGTGGACGCCGACAGCTTGCCCCCGGCGTTGAGCCAGATGACGCCGAGAAAGCCGATTGCCAGGCCGACCCATTCGATCTTCGACGGATGCCGTCCGCGCAGCATCGCGAACACACCGGCGAACAGCGGCATCGACGCCACCGCGATCGCGGCCAGGCCGGAATCGACCTGGGTCTCGGCCAGGTTCACCAGACCGTTGGACAACAGCACCATCCAGATCGACAGCACCCACAGCGTGCGCCACTGCTTGCGCGTCGGCGCCGGCGTGCCGCGCCAGCGCAGCACCGCATACATCAGCACGCCGGCCAGGAACATCCGCGCCGCGCCCAGCAGGAACGGCGGATAGCTTTGCAGGGCGAAACGGATGCCGAGGTAGGTCGATCCCCACAGCACGTACACCGATCCCAGGGCGAAAGCGACCGCGAGGGCGCTGGGAGCGTGGCGTTCGACGGTCGATGGTGCGGCGCTCATGACGCGGATACTCGGGGGAAGTGAATGGGATAGCTTGAAGCCAATGCGCGGCCAGCGGGAGCGAGAAAAACTTGCTACAGCCTGTAGAAATTCGCGGGGTCTGCGCACTGGCGTCGGCGCCGATGGCGGAGCGAACACCGATGCGCGGAAAAGGCGCAGGGGCCGGACGAGGCGAGCCGGCCGGAGATCGAGTTGAGGGTCGGTCGCGGCCACACGCCGCCGCGACATCACAAAGCAAGCGAATCGGACGAAGCTACACGCACAAGCCGGTGCCGACGAAGGTGCCGCCCGCGGCGCGCGCATCGGCGCGGCGCCACGCAAGGATCAAGGATGCGGCCGGTAGCGCGACACCGTGGTGCGTCGGCTGCCTGCATCGCGGCGGCGCGGATCGTCGAACACGTCGATGACCACGAAACCGGCGTTGCGCATCATCCCCGCCGAGCCCTCGTTGTCCTCGTGGCGCTCGACGTAGATTTCGACCAACCCCATCTGCTGCAGCCGCGCCACCGCCGCCTTCAACAGCTGCGTACCCAGCCCCTGCCCGCGATGCTGGCGATGCACGACCGCCTCGCCGATATGGCCCTGCCACTCGATCTCGCGCCCGCCGGGCTGGTAGCGGTGAAACGCGTCGCTGGGCTCAAATGTGACGACCGCCACAATTTGACTTTCAAGCAAAGCGACTACCGCCTGCGTGCGGCCGCGCCGGATCGCCGACAGATGCGCGGCGAGCTCGACCTCGGGCAGGTAATTCCAGGGATTGGGACCGTGTTCGCGGATCAGCGTCAAAATCTCGCCGATCTGCTCGGGTACTGCGGCTTGCGTCACGTACCGGGACATCCCGGGGGCGTCCGTATGTTGGGTTTCGGGGGCTTGTGCCGCCACATAAAAATTCTTTATGTACCTGGCACACGAATAGCGTATCGATGTCAGTCAAATTACGGTTGAATATTTGTCCGCGTGGACGCAAAAATCTTGCATGAGTGCTGCCCCCCTGATTTTGGACGAGTTCGACCACAAGTTGCTCGAACTGTTGCAACAAGACGCCTCCTCGACCCTGAGCGAGCTCGGCGACGCGGTCGGGCTGTCGCCGAGCGCGGTGCAGCGACGCATGACCCGTTACCGCCAGGACGGCCTGATGCGGCAGGTCGCGGTGCTCGACCCGCTGGCGCTGGGCAGCACCCTGGCCGCGGTATGGGTGACGATGGAGCGCGAATCGGTCGAACGCCACGCCGCCTTCCACGCCCGGGTCCGCGCCGCGCCGGAGGTGCAGCAGTGCTACACCCTGGCCGGCGAGTGGGACTATCTGGTGATCCTGGCCACCACCGGCGTCCTGCATTGCCGGCAGGTGGTGGACCGGTTGTTCCTGGATGAGGGCAACGTCAAGCGCTACGACACCCATCTGGTGTTCGACGTGGTCAAGCATGGGTTGGAGCTGCCGACTCGCGATGCGCCGCGGGCTGCGCGTAAGCGGCGGGGGTGAGGTGGGGGTTGTCTGCTGGTTGGGGCGGTTTTTAGAGCAAAAGCAAATCCCCCTGGCCCCCCTTTTTCAAAGGGGGGAACTCGTCAGGTGGATTTTTGGCGGGCGGGCGGCGATGGTTGTCCGATTCCCGTCTTTCGCTTTTCGCTTTTCGCTTTCCAGTCTTCGCAACGAAGACCCGCAACTACCCGTCACCGCTCTACACAAGACGGGTTCCCCCCTTTGAAAAAGGGGGGCCAGGGGGGATTTGCTCTTGCTCTTCCCCTCAAGCCGCCCGCTCCCGCTGCAGCAACTTCTCCTTAAGCGGCAGCCCCCAGCGATAGCCGCCCAGCGAACCATCGCCACGCACCACGCGATGGCAAGGCACGACCACCGCCACCCGATTGTTCGCGCAGGCCCGCGCGACCGCGCGCGCGCCGCGTGGGGAGCCGATCTGCCGCGCGATCTGTTCGTAGCTGCGGGTCTGCCCGGCCGGAATCTTCATCAACGCATCCCAGACTTTTTTCTGGAACGCGGTGCCGATCAGATCCACCGGCACCGATTGCTTCTGCCCACCCAGCGTTTCCGCCACCGCCTGCACGCGCGGGGCGAGGAATTCGTCGCGGCCGGCGTCCACGCGCTCCAGCGCCGCCTGCGGGAACTCGCTGCGCAGCTTGGCTTCCAGCGCCGCCGGATCGTCGCCGAGTTCGACCATGCAGATGCCGCGCGTGGTGGTCGCGATCAGCGCGGTGCCGATCGCGGTCTTGGCCAGGCTCCAGCGGATCTGCTCGCCGGCGCCGCCGGCGCGGTAGCGCGCCGGCGTCATGCCCAGGCGCGCGGCGCCGCTCTCGTACACGCGCGACGGCGAGCCGTAGCCGGCGTCGTACAACGCGGCGCTGACATCGCTGCCTTCGCGCAATGCCGAGCGCAGGCTGCCCAGTTTGCGCTGGGCCAGGTACTCGGCCGGGCTCAGGCCGAAGCGCGCGCTGAAGCGGCGCTGCAGGTGCGAGGGGCTCAGGCCGACGGCGTCGGCCAGTTCGGTCAGCGAGGGTTCGCCGGCTTCGAGCAGGATGCGGGCCTGTTCGAGTTTGTCCGCCTTGATGGAAGCGGGCTGGCCGAGGGTGGAATTGCGGGCGGCCGACACCTCAGCGGTGTGACCGGATTCGGGCTTGCGCGGAGTGGTTTTGGCGTTCATGGCGCAAGACTAGGCCTCATCCGCGGGGGCCGCTATCCGCATCTTGCGAGGGATGGGGTCGGGTTTTCTGCCTGGATTCAGGTCGGATTTTTCTTGGGGTGGAGGCGTGGAGAGCTGAGCGAAGAGCTTCGGGGCTGAAGCTCCCTCCCACAAAAGCAGCCCTGCCACAAAAGCTGCTCTGCCGCAAAAGCCGCTCTGCCGAAGCCGCAAAAAGAAAACGCGCCCGAAGGCGCKTTTTCTATCGACTCGAAGCCTTCCGGCTCAGTCGGCCCAATGCCCCGGCCGGGTCGCGGTCGGCAGCACTTGCGCCGACAGCTGACGGTCGTTGTTGAGCAGACGCACCGCGTCGGCCAGGATCGCTGCCGATTCGCGCAGCAACGGGTCCGGACGCTTGTCGGCGAGCTTCTCGCGCGCGGCGTCCTTGACGATGTCGCGCTCCGACGAAGCCAGGCCGTCGTCGTTGGAATCGTCGCCCAGCGGGTCCAGGGTCAGGCCCAGCTGCTTGCGTTCGCTCTGACGCTGCTTGCGCTTGGCGTCTTCGCGATCGCGTTCGGCGCGGCGGTCGGCTTCGTTGAGCGAGATCCACTTCTTGGCGCGTTCCTCGCGGAACTGGGCCACGTCCTGCGACCACCACTGGAATTCCTTGTCGCTGCCGATGCGGCTGGAGTGCAGCGTTTCCAGCTTCGGCAGCAGCGGCGCGAAATTGCCGTAGCTGGTGTGCGGCACCGCAGCGATCTTGGTCCACGGCAAGGCGTTGTCGTAGGTGCTCTCGCCGTACTCGGTCGCGTCCACCGACACCGGGAACGCGATGTCCGGCACCACGCCCTTGTTCTGGGTGGAGCCGCCGCTGACGCGGAAGAACTGCGCGATGGTCAGCTTGACCTGGCCGAAGCGCGCGCTCTCGTTGGCCGGCCAGCGGTCCAGATCGACCAGGTTCTGCACCGTGCCCTTGCCGAAGGTGGTTTCGCCGATGACCAACCCACGCCCGTAATCCTGGATGGCGCCAGCGAAAATTTCAGAGGCCGACGCAGAACCGCGGTTGATCAGCACCGCCAGCGGGCCTTCCCAGGCGATGCCGGTATCGCTGTCGCCTTCCACGCTGACGCGGCCGCCGGATTCGCGCACCTGCACCACCGGGCCGCGATCGATGAACAGACCGGTGAGCTCGATGGCTTCGTTGAGCGAGCCGCCGCCGTTGTTGCGCAGGTCCAGCACCACGCCGTCGACCTTGTCGGCGCGCAGCTTGACCAGCAGCTTGGCGACGTCGCGGGTGGCCGAGGCGTAATCGTTGGCGTTCTTGCGGCGGCCTTCGAAGTCCTGATAGAAGCCCGGCAGCTTGATCACGCCCACGCGCTTGGCCGGCACGCCGTCGGTGGCGGGAATGTCGATGACCTCCGACTTGGCCGCCTGTTCTTCCAGACGCACCTTGTCGCGCACCAGCACGATCCGGTTGGGCTTGCTGTCCAGGCCCGATTCGGCCGGGATCACGTCCAGGCGCACCTTGGTGCCCTTGGCGCCGCGGATCTTGGCGACGACATCGTCGATGCGCCAGCCGATCACATCGTCCATCGCGCCGCTGTCGCCCTGGCCCACGCCGACGATGCGGTCGCCGGGCTTGAGCAGGTTGCTGCGCGCGGCCGGGCCGCCGGGGATGATTTCGCGGATCGCGACCACGTCGTCCTGCTTCTGCAGTTGCGCGCCGATGCCGTCGAGCGACAGCGACATGGTCATGTTGAAGTTGTCGGCCGACTTGGGCGTGAGGTAGTCGGTGTGCGGATCGATCGCGTTGGCGTAGCTGTTGACGAAGGTCTGGAACACGTCCTCGCCCTTGAGCTCGGAAATGCCCTTCGCCATGTTGGTGTAGCGCTTGTCCAGGGTCTTGGCGATGTCATCGTTCTTCTTGCCGGCCAGTTTCAGGCGCAGCCAGTCGTTGCGCACCGACTGCTTCCACAGCGCGTCCAGCGCCGCCGTGTCGGCGACCCAGGGCGCGTCCTTGCGGTCGTAGTCGTAACGGTCGGCGCCGTTGAACTCGAAGTTGGCCGGCTGCTTGAGCAGGCCGCGCGCGTAGGCGACGCGTTCGTCCACGCGCTGCTTGTAGGTGGAGAAGATCGAGTACGCCGGCGACAGGTCGCCGCTCTTGATCGCGTCGTCGAGCTTGTTCTTGTAGGCGTCGAAGCGGGCGATATCCACGGCGGTGAAGAACTGCTTGCCGCCGTCGAGCGATTCGAGATAGCGCTTGTACATGTCGGCCGACAGCGCGTCGTCGAGCGCGCGCGGCCGATAGGCGTAGCGGCTGTCGGAGAGCAGGCCGTACACCAGCTTGGCGGCGGTGGTCTGGTCGGCGGTGGGTGCGCTGGGCAAGCTGATCGCACCGCCCGCGGCCGCCGGAGCGGCGGCGGAGTCGGGCCGCGCGAGCAGCGCCAGCGGAGCGGTCAGCAGGAAGCCTGCGACGAGGGTCAGGGCACGCGTGTTCTTGAGGGTCATCGCGAAGTCTTCCCGGCCGGGGAGAGCCGGACTTTAAGAGAGGATGCAGCAGGAGGATGGTGCGGCTTTCGACAAGGCCACAGTGCCGAAAGTTGCCTGCGCTGTCACCTTCGCTGCCGAAATTGCCCGTTGCGGGCGTGAATGCGGTTCAGTTTGGACGGCGCGGGCGTTATCGGGCCGTTATTGCGCGGCCGGATCGGGGCCGCCGGGCCGTTTTCGCAAGGTTCGCGGGCCGATCCGGACAGACGACGGCGGCGGCCGGTCCGCGCGTGCCGGGCGGCACCGGCGCACGGGCCGCGCGGAAGGCGGCCCCTGGCTGCCGCGCGATGCGCGGCGGGACGCGGCTCAGGCGACCGCGAAACCGGCGTCGATGGCCTGCCGGTCGGCGTGATAGGACGAACGCACCAGCGGGCCCGAGGCGACGTGGGTGAAGCCCAGCGACATGCCGTAGACCTCCAGCTCCTTGAACTCTTCCGGCGTCCAGTAGCGCAGCACCGGGTGATGGTGCGGAGTCGGCTGCAGGTACTGGCCGATGGTGATCATGTCCACGTCGTGCGCGCGCAGATCGCGCAAGGTCGCCTGCACCTGCTCCATCGTCTCGCCCAGGCCCAGCATGATCCCGGACTTGGTCGCGACCTGCGGATGCTGGGCCTTGAACTTCTGCAGCAGGGTCAGCGACCACTGGTAGTCGGCGCCCGGACGCACGTTGGTATACAGGTCCGGCACGGTCTCCACGTTGTGGTTGAACACGTCCGGCGGGCTGGTCGCGAGAATCTCCAGCGCGCGTTCCATGCGGCCCTTGCCGCGGAAATCCGGGGTCAGCACTTCGATCTTGGTGCGCGGGCTCTGTTCGCGGACGGCCTTGATGCAATCGACGAAATGCTGGGCACCGCCGTCGCGCAGGTCGTCGCGATCGACGCTGGTGATGACCACGTACTTCAGGCCCATGTCGGCGACGGTGCGGGCCAGATTGGCCGGCTCGCTCGCATCCGGCGGCTTGGGCCGGCCGTGGGCGACGTCGCAGAACGAGCAGCGGCGGGTGCAGACCTCGCCGAGGATCATGAAGGTCGCGGTGCCGTGGCTGAAGCACTCGTGGATGTTCGGGCAGCTGGCCTCTTCGCAAACCGTGACCAGCCGGTTCTCGCGCAGCTTGGCCTTGAGCACGGCGACCGAATTGCCCGACGGGATGCGCACCCGGATCCACGACGGCTTGCGCAGCACCGGTACGTCGGCGAACTGCACCGGCGAGCGGCTGATCTTGTCGCCGCCGATCTGCTTGGCGCCGGGCGTCATCGTGGTCGATTCCAGCACCGCCGGCACGAAGCCCTCGGACGCGCTGGCGCTGACGACCGTAAGCGGGATGGACTTGGAGGCGGGGGTGGTCATGGGGTCGCTTCGACTCTTGGCTGTTAGCGCCCTCTCCCGCTGCTCGGGAGAGGGCTGGGGTGAGGGCTCGCGGATTCGCGCGCCCTCATCCGCCCTTCGGGCACCTTCTCCCGCATGCGGGAGAAGGAAGATCAAACACTCCTCCCGCCGGACGGGAGAAGGCGAATCGGTGCTTCTCCCGCTGCGCGGGGGAGGCGGTTAAAAGCTCAACGGCTCCGCGTTGTCGACTGTCAGCCCGAACTGCCGCGCAAGCTGCGCGACCAGCACCGGCTTGACCTGCTCCATGCCCGAGGGGCCGCCCAAGTCTAGCACCGAGGTCACCTGCAGCCCCTGATAACCGCAGGGATTGATGCGCTGGTAGGGCGACAGGTCCATGGCGATATTGAAGGCCAGGCCGTGGAAGGTGCAGCCGCGGCGCACTCGGATGCCCAGAGCCATGACCTTGGCCCCGGCCACGTACACCCCCGGCGCGCCGTCCTTGCGGGCGCCTTCGATGTTCCACTCGGCCAGGGTGTCGATCACCGCCTGCTCGATCCGGTCCACGTACTCGCGCACCCCGACCTTGAGCCGGCGCAGGTCCAGCAGCGGGTACAGCACGATCTGGCCGGGGCCGTGGTAGGTCACCTGGCCGCCGCGATCGACGTGGATCACCGGGATGTCGCCCGGCATCAGCACGTGTTCTTCCTTGCCGGCCTGGCCCAGGGTGAACACCGGGTCGTGCTCGACCAGCCACAGCTCATCGGGGGTGTCGGCGTCGCGCGCGTCGGTGAAGGCCTGCATCGCCCGCCAGACCGGCTCGTACGGTTGCCGGCCCAGGTCGCGCAGCTGCGCGGCCGGGGGCGCGACCACGCCGCCGAGCACGCCGGCGACGGTGTCGATCACAGTGTCCACTTCACTTCCGGATGCTCACGCAGCACCTGATGGGCCAGGTCGTACTGCTCGCGATTATTGGCGCGGAAGGTGATCCGTACCGACACGTACTTGCCGGTCGAGGAATGCTTCCACTGGATGGTCTCGGTTTCCACCTCGAGCCCGGCCTGAAGCAGCAACCGCGGCAGCTCGCGCTCCAGGCCCGCCTCGGCCGCGCCCATCGCGCTGAGCTCGAAGGTGCCGGGAAACTGGAAGCCGTGATCGGGGTTGTCGGAATTGATGTCCATGGCGGCCATTATGGGTCCGCGAGGGGGGCAACCCAAGCGCAGCGGTGGGACGGCGGTGTGCCGAGGGTGGAACGGCCAAAACCGGTACCAAGGGTACATTTCGAGCCGACGACTAAGGATCGGGCCGCTGCGTGCCGGGCACCTGAATGACGCCGCCGCGATACGTCGTTAGGCTCACCACTCGACCCGCACGGATGCCGCGATGAAGACGCGTTTGAGTTTCGGCCGGATTCTGGTGTGGAGCCTAGCGATCATCGCGCTGGCGGCGGCGATCACGATAAGTCACAGGCGCGCGCCAGCAACGACCGCGCCGGCTGAATCCTGGTTGCCCGTGCCTGCCAACGCCATGGACGCGGAATCCTGGGACGTTCGCCATGCCTTGCTTCGCTCGGCCACCATCGCCGACCCCGATGGCGGCGGCGACGGGGATGCGCTCGTCGCACTCTGTTCGGCTGAGTCGAGAACCATGCCGGCTGAGCGCTACGCCGCGCTGGTGCGCATTCCAGATTCGGACCCGTATTTGAATATGACCAAGGTTTGGTACGTCGAAGTCGATATCGAGGGTCATCAGGCGCAAGTGCGTACCCGCAACGGCCAGGTGGCTACGCCATTCGGGCGGCAGCGGCGTTCACGTCTCGTGGTAGCCCCATATGCGAACTACTTGCTCAACAAGGGCGAACTGGAAGATCTGCGCGAGACATGGCGAAAATCGAACTTGTGGTCTCCCGTGAACACCCGGGGCTGCGCCATACGCATCGATCCCTATTGGGCTACCAACGAAACCTTCGTCGAGGCTTGCATACACGGCCGCTACTTCGCGCGCGAACACAGGTGCACCGATGGATCGGAGACCGCGGCCCTGGCGCGGCTGTTGAAAGATCGTTTTCCGCCGCCGCGACCCGCGCAGTAGTCGCGTACAGCAAGAGTGAATTCCAAGGGTCGGGCCCGCGACATCCCCCTGCCGCACCGCCGCATGAACCGCTAACCTCTTCGACAACCTCGCTCGGCCGCCCCGATGGGTCCCAAAACCGCCCTGAACTCGACCAAGCCCGCGACGCGTGGCTTGCTGCTGCTCGCGCTGACGACTGCGTTGCTGTCGGTCGCCGTGACCGTGCTGCGCAAACCCGAGCGCGACGGCTGGATCGCGCTGCCGCCGCAGCCGATGGACGCGACCGATCCGGATATTCGCCAGTTGCTGACCAAGTCCGAAATGCTGACGCCGCGCCAGCGCGTCGGCGAAGGCTCGGCCGATGCGAGTCTGGCGCAGCGCTGCGGCGAGGAGGATGCCGAAGCCGAAATCGTCCCGGCCGGCCAGCCTGCGGCGGGGCCGGTCACAGACTGGGTTTCGCCCGGCCCGCCGCCTTCGCCGCCGCTGCCCGATGAGCGCTACATCATGGTGATCGCCGGCGCGCCGAGCGGTCCGTCGTATACCCGGCGCGTGCAGATCGATATCGACGGCGGCCGCGCGCGGGTCCTCATGAGCAACGGCGACTGGCTCCATGCCGGCACGACACCGGGGGCGGCCGCCGACATCCGCAGCGAACAGCGCCTGCCGCTGAGCGCCCTGGCGCCGTTGCGCGAGGCCTGGCAAGTGCCCGAACTGTGGAGCGCCAACCAGCGCAGCGGCGTGTGGTGCGCCGACCACAACGGCGTGCGCGAGGCGTTCTTCGAAGCCTGCGTGCTCGGCCGCTACTACGCCCGCGACCGCGCTTGCGATCGCAATGCGCAGGAGCCGTTGGCGGAGTTGTGGAAGCGCGTGGTCGAACTTACTCCGTCGTCGAAGCCCGCACATTGAGCCGCGACCGCCCTTCCCCGCCCAGCGGCGACCGGCTGGTGCTGATGCTCGACCTCGACGAGACGCTGATCTACGCCAGCGAGATCGAACTCGACCGGCCCGCGGATTTTCGCGCCGTCGGCTATCACGTCTACCGTCGGCCGCATCTGCAGACCTTCCTCGACCACGCGCTGGCGAACTTCGACGTCGGGGTGTGGACGTCCTCGGGCCGGCTCTACGCCGATGCGGTGGTCGCCACGCTGTTTCCGCCGCAGTCGCTGCGTTTCGTCTGGTCCAGCGAACGCTGCTCGACCACCCGCGACTGGACCACCGGCGAATACCTCAACCGCAAACGCCTGCAGAAACTCAAACGCCACGGTTACCGACTGGAACGGCTATTGGCGATCGACGATACGCCGTCCAAGCACATCTACAACTACGGCAATCTGGTGTGCGTGCGCGAGTACCTGGGCGAAGACGAACACGACGACGAGCTGCTGCAGTTGATGGGGTATCTGGACCGGTTGGCTTCGCAGCCGGATATGCGCAAGATCGAAAAACGCCGCTGGCGCGAGCGTATGGCCTCGGCCGGTCGCGAAGGCGAGCCGGCACCGGCGGGTTTGCAGCCATGCGATTGAATCGGCAGCCGGCACGGCTTTTGTGGGAGGGGCTTCAGCCCCGATGCTCTTGTTTCAGATTGCGATGAATTTCGACCCGGGCTGACCGAAAGGCATCAGGGCTGAAGCCCCTCCCACAAAAGACTTCGTAGCCCAAGGAGTTTCATGCGAGCACTGTGAGGCGGACATGCAACAACGCCCCATGGCCTGCACCGGACCGGACAAACGTTCTCAACCACTGAGCGGCACCTGCGCTATCAACACGCTGTAGCACGCAGCGTTTAGAACTTGGCCCCATCGCGCACCGGATGCGCATTCAGGAGATCCCCCATGCCCGCCAGCCAATCCGTCGCCCTGCCCTTGCGCGGGCAGTTCCGCAGCCTCTACAACCGGCTCAAGCACGCCCGCCTGCTGGAACGCACGCCGGTGATCTTCTGCGAAGGCGATTCGTGGTTCTCCACGCCGCTGGCGATGAACCTGCTCGACTGGATCGTGTCGCCGGCCCCGGAGGACGAGGAACGCGGCGTCCCGCTGCTCGGCAACGGCGGCCTGTTCTTCCGCGCCGAACACAGCGGCGACCACGCTTCGCGCAATCCCGACGATCCCAAGCGCTCGATGTTCGTGCGCGACAACATCGACGACATCATCGGCTGGTACGACCAGTTCGATTTCGACCTGATCCTGCTCAGCGCCGGCGGCAACGATTTCGTCGACGACTTCCTCAAGCGCACCCTGCGCGGCCAGACCGCCTTGTCGGCCGAGGCGGCGTTCCAACTGGTGCTGGATTCGGGCAAGTACGAAACCGTGCGCAAGGCCTATGCGCTGTTTCTGCAGGCCGCGCTGGCGGTCAAGCCCGACACGCCGATCCTGGCCCACACCTACGACCATCCGCAGCTGATCGGCCGCCCCGGCGCGCTGACGCCGGGCAATATCGGCGTCGCCGCGCTGCTGAAGAAAAAGGTCGGGCCGTGGATCGGGCCGCATATCAACGCGGTGGTCAACGCCGATCCGGCCAAGACCCCGGACGAGCGGCGCCGCTTCGTGCGCATGCTGATCGACGGCTTCGAGAAGAACGTCCTGCGCGAACTCAAGAACGATCCGCGCTTCGGCGGCCGCTTCGACTACGTCGATCTGCGCGGCACCTTGACCAGCGAAAGCCAGTGGTTCGACGAGATGCACCCCACCGAAGCCGGCTTCCACGCCCTGGCGACCAAGTTCCGCGGTGCGATCATCGGTAAATTGCCGGCGGCCAAGCGCTGATCGACACGACGCGGCCAACGACGTCGCGTATCGGCCCCGGGATCGTCGATGCGATCTCGGGGCAACGGGCGCGCGATCGGTCCAGATCGGTGCGCTGAACCGATGGCCGCACGATGACGGCGGCAATGCGGCAGACGAATCGGATCGCCGCGCCCTCGCCCGCCTGACTTCACAAGACGCTCCGCCGGACGCTTAACACCGGTGTCGCCACGGCATGGTCCGGCGTTGGCGATCCCGCGTGGCGAGACCGGAAATCGGACGGCTCGCTTCGACGCCATCCGCTCCGATCGCAGGAAGCCGTCTCGATGAAAAACGTATTCTTCGGCTTGGGTCTGCCCTACGGATTCGGCGTGCGCCCCAGCATCGCCATGAGCGATGACGGCCGCATCATAGAAGTCCACCAACGCGCTGTGGAGGGTAGCGAAGTGCACGACGAAGCCGACCTGGCCTATCGCGTCGGCGTGCGGCAACAGATGCTCGTGGATTGGGCTGAGGAGGAGATCTACTACGGAAAGGGATATACGCCTTCCATCGCCTTCGACGGCCACTTCGTCGTCGAAGTGCATCGCGCGGAGCAAGGCGACACGTTGTCGTGGCGACTGGGCTCGTGGAACGACGGCGACGACGTGAGCGACGACGACGACGACCGCAAAGGCAAAGAAATAGCCGAAAGCGAAGACGAAGGTGACGACGATAATGTCCGGGTTCGCATCGATCTGAGCCAGCCGACCAAGTTCGCCCACGGAAAATATCCGAATGTCGCGCTGAGCGGCCGCAACGTGGTTGCGGTCCACGAATCGTCGTCGATTCCCGTCATCTGGTACAACCTGGGCCGTATCGAGGACGACTCCATCCTCTGGCTCGGCAACAACGCTTTGGGCGAAGGCATCCGACCCAGCGTCGCGATCAACGGCCATGGCGAGGTGGTGATCGTGTACGGCTCACCGTCCAATTCCAATTTGTACTACCGCCTCGGCCTGATAGGCGACGCCGACATTTTCTGGGGACAGGCGATCGCACTCGGCGCCGGCGCCGATGCATCGGTGGCATTCACAGACGACGGCCACGTCATCGTCGTCCATCAAGCCAGCCAGTCCAAAGAGCTGATGCAGCGCTTCGGAAAGATTCGCGACAAGAGCATCGACTGGGCCGGCGATGCGGTCCACTTCGACGAAGGCCTGCACCCTTGCGTGGCCTGCGCCAACGGCATGGCTGTCCAGGCGCACGAGTCGGAATACACCATGAAACTATGGGCATCGAGCTCGCGTATCACCAACCGCGCACGCTGGATGCAACACCACATGCGGTATCTGGCCGACAAGACGCTGTCGCAACTGACCACCGGCGCTTCGCACGATGCGGGCATGTACGTACGCGGCGCGCTGGCCACGTTCGGCAAGACGCAGAATCTCAATCTCTACCGGCAGCTCAGCAATGGAATCCGTTATTTCGATCTGCGGCCAAAGTGGGCCGGCGGCACACTCTACGTCCATCACGGCGGGGTCAGCGGCCCGGCTTTGTCGGAAATCATCGACGACGTCCAGCGTTTCATGCGCGAGGGACATCGCGAACTGATCGTCCTGAAGTTTTCGCACTACGATAAATTCGACGACGATGCCTACGTGACCCTGGTCATGCTGCTGCAGGAAAAACTCGGCGACTGGCTGTATCGGACACCGCTGGTAAATCGTCGGCTCGCGGATATCCCGCTGCGGGAGTTTCTGCGCGATTCCGGCGTGATCCTGGCGGTCTGCGACGAAGACTATCCGGTCGCCATCCCGGCCGCCGGTATCTGGGTCTACCGCGATTACAACTCGGCCAGCGTCCAGCTCGGCGATCTGCGCGTGTACGACAAATACTCGGCCAGCATGGATTACCAGGTGATGAGAGACGGCCAACTGGAACAGTTCCGCCGCTACGACGGCCGATGCGCTTCTCCGAATACCGGCCTGCCCTGCGACCAGTTCCTGTTGTCCTGGACGCTGACCCCACCGACCGGGGTATGGCATGTGTCGAAGAAAGCCAACCGCCATCTGGGCGCGGTAATGGCCGAAATACCGACACAGAACCTGCACGGTCGGAGCATCAACTACCTGTACGTCGATTACGTCGAATACTCGCGCGCCACCGACGTGGCGATGTTCATGAACGGAATCGACTAAGCGATTGGCCGCCCCAAAACGCAACGAGCCGGCAATGCCGGCTCGTTGCACATCAACAGCGGTGTCGTGCGATCTAAGCGATCACTCCGACTCCCACCACATCCAGAACTCATCCCACAGCCGCTTGAAGAAGCCGCCTTCCTCGACCGCGGCGATCGCCACCAGCGGACGCTGGGCGATGACCTTGCCGTCGAGCATCACCTTGACCGTGCCGATGGCCTGGCCCTTCTTGATCGGCGCGACCAGGCTCTTGGGCACGTCGATGCTGGGCTTGAGCTGCGCGTACTTGCCGCGCGGCACGGTCACCAGCATCGGCTCGGCGACGCCGAGCTGGACTTCGGGCGACTGGCCCTTCCACACCTTCTGCTTGGCCACGGCCTTGCCGGCGTCGTAGAGCTTGTGCGTTTCGAAGAAGCGGAAGCCCCAGTTGAGCAGCGCCTGGCTGTCGGTGGCGCGCTGGGCTTCGGAGGTGGAACCCATCACCACCGAGATCAGGCGCTGGTCGCCGCGCAGGGCCGAAGCCATCAGGCAGTAGCCGGCCTTGGAGTGGTGGCCGGTCTTGATGCCGTCGACGGTGTTGTCGCGCCACAGCAGCAGGTTGCGGTTGGGCTGGGTGATCGGCCCGACTTTCAGTTCCTTGATCTTGTTGTACGAGTACGCGACCGGGAAATCGTGGATCAGCGCGCGCCCCAGCAGGGCCAGATCGTGCGCGGTGGAGTAGTGATTCTCCTGCGACAGGCCGTGCGGGTTCATGAAGTGCGAATTCTTCAGGCCGATGCGCGCGGCGTACTGGTTCATCAGCGCGGCGAAGGCGTCTTCGCTGCCGGCGACGTGTTCGGCCAGGGCGATCGCGGCGTCGTTGCCGGACTGCACCACCATGCCCTTTTCCATCTCGGTCAGCGGCGCGGTCTGGTTGACCGCGAAACCGGAGTAGCTGCCGTCGGTGGCCGCGCCGCCTTTGCGCCAGGCGTTCTCGGTCATCATCACCTGATCGGTGTCCTTGACCTTGCCGCCCTTGAGCTCGGCGGCGATGACGTAGCTGGTCATGACCTTGGTGATGCTGGCCGGCTCGACCCGCAGATCGGGATTGAAGCTGGCCAGGATGTTGCCGCTGGCCGCGTCGATCAGCACCCACGCGGTGCCCTGGATCTGCGGCGGCGGCGGAACCGGCAGCGAATCGCTGGCCGGCGGCAGCGCCGCGGCCGGGGCGACCGCGGCGGTGGCGGCGGGCTTGGCCGGCGCCTGCGCGCTGGCGAATCCGGCGAAGGCGGTGACCAGAAAGGCCGAGGTCAGCGCGGCGAAGGCGGCCGCGCGGGGGGTGAAGCGAACGATCATCTGTGAACTACTCCGGAGGCCGGAACCGTGCCGGCCGAGGGGGTTGGTGTTGGGGCGCGGCGCCCGCGTCCTGCGGCAAACCGTCGAATGTGGCCGGACCGTGCCTTCCTGCTGCGGTCCGCGAGCCGTGCATCGTGCCTCAGATACGCGGCGCTTGCAGCCGCCGGCAGCGCCGGACGGCGGCGGAGGTTCAGTCGCGAACGCGTTGGGGCTGACCGAATCCCAGACCCACGATACGGGCGGCGAGTTCCGGAGCGGCGTCGGCCTGCAGCGGCCCGACCCGCAAACGCCAGACTTTCTGGCCGTTGGCGGCGTTGCCGTCGAGCAGCCGCGCGGCGGCGATGCCGGCGCCGCGCAGCATGGTCAGGGCGCGGTCGGCGTTGCTGCGCGCGGAGAAACTGGCGACCTGCAGGGTCACGTCCCCGGCGCTGGGCGTGTTGGCGGCGACCACGGCGGCGGCCTTGGACGGGCTCGGCGGCGGCGGCGCGGCGGGCGGCGCCGGCAGAGTGGCGGTGGAGGCGGCGGCCACGGCGGTGGCCGGCGGGGTCTTGCCGGCCTTCTTCGCGGCTTTCTCGGCCGCGGCCAGGGCGCGCTGCTGTTCCTTCTGCTGCTTGGCCAGGGCGCGTTTTTCCGCCTTGGTCAGCGGCTTGGGCGGCGGCGCGTCGATGCCCTTGCCGGTGGCGACGCGGACCTGGCGCGACTTCATCCAGGCGTCGAACTCGTCCGCGGTCATCGACTTGCCGTTCTGCATCATGTCGAAGCGGTAATCCTGCGCGCCGCCGCTGAGCGGCTTGGCGGCACTGGCCACCGTAGTGGGCTTGCCGGTGGCGACGGTGGCCGGCACCGAGGACGCCACCGGCGCGGGCTGCCCGGTCGCCACCGTGGTCTTGACCGGCGCGACCGAAGTCACCGGCGCGGGCTTGCCGGTGGCGATCGTGGTCTTCGCCGGGCCGTAGGTGCCCGTCTCGGCCTGAGCGGCGACCGGCGCCGGCTTGCCGGTGGCGATGCGCACCCCCGGCGGCAGTTCGCCGGCGTTGGCGCTGCCGATCGGCATCGCCGCAACCAGGCGGTCGATAGCGCTGGGCGCGGCCGGCTTGGGCGCGGCGGCGAGCGACTGCGGCGGATTGTTGGCGGCGCTGGCGTACACCGGCGGCGCCGCTTCGCCCGGATGCAGCGCGCGCACCTCGACCCGGCCGGTGCCGCGCTGGGTGATGCCCAGCTTGACCGCGGCGGCGTAGCTCAGGTCGATCACGCGATCGTCGTGGAACGGGCCGCGATCGTTGACCCGCACCGTCACCGACTTGCCGTTGTCCAGGTTGGTGACCCGGGCGAAGCTCGGCAGCGGCAGCGATTTATGCGCGGCGGTGAAGGCGTACATGTCGTACACCTCCAGGTTGGAGGTGCGCCGGCCGTGGAACTTCTGCCCGTAGTACGAGGCCGTGCCGGTCTCGACATAGTCGTCGTGCGAGTCCAACACCTTGTAGGTCTTGCCCAGCACCGCATACGGCGAGCGGTTGCCGAACTGCGAACGCGGCTCGGCGACGACTTCCGGTTCCGGAATCGCGTCCACGTCGGGAATGTAGTCCGGCGTGGTGTCCTTGACCCCCGGCGCGTACAGGCCGCCGGCGCGGTAGTTGCCGCGCTTGCTGAGGTCTTCCTGCGCCGCCGCGTACGGCGACTTCTTGCGTCCGCCATGGGCCGGCAGGCCGCTGCTGTGGACGCGGTCGCGGTCGGGCAGCGCGAGCGCCTGCGAATTGGATTTCTTCGGAGCGCCGGCGCAGGCCGCCAGGGCCAGCGGCAGCGCGGCGATGACCAGCCGCCGGATCGTCACGCCGGCCGTGCGCCCCGCCGGCGGCCGCTTCGGGCCGCCGCTCATGCCCGCGGCGCCTGCGGTTTCGGCGCCGGCGCCGGAGCGGCCGGAGCGGGCGCGGCAGGAGTCGATTGGATCGGCGCTTGAGCTGGAATGATCAAGGGATTCTCCCGTCCGGCGATCGCCTCGGCCAGCTGATACACCGCCATGCCGTAATGCTTGGAGATGTTGTAGCGGGTGATCGCGTAGAAGTTGCGGAAACCGAACCAGTACTCGGGGCCATCGACCCCGTCCAGATTGAGCAGCGTCGCGGTCTGCGTCGGCGCCACCTTGCTCAGCGGCCGATAGCCGCGCGCGGCCAGGTCGGCGAGCGAATACACCGGGTCCATGCTTTCGGGAGCGAAATCCTGCGCGGTCGCATCGCGGCTGGCGCGCGCGACCACCGGGCCGCCGCGCACCCAACCGCCCTTCTTGACGAAGTAATTGGCGACCGAGAAGAACACGTCGTCCAGATCGGTGAACAAGTTGCGCTTGCCGTCGTTGTCGCCGTCCACCGCGAACTCGCGATAGCTCGACGGCATGAACTGGCCCCAGCCCATCGCGCCGGCGTAGCTGCCGGTCAGGGTGGTGATGTCGATGCCTTCTTCCTTGCCCAGCGCGAACAACTGGCCGAGTTCGCCGCGGAAGAACGCCTCGCGGCGGTTCTCGCGATCGAGCTTGGCCGGATCGCCGCTGCGCGGATAGGCGAAGGCCAGCGTGTACAGCGCATCGACCACGCTGTATTTGCCGGTGTTCTTGCCGAAGCTGGTTTCCACTCCGATGATCGCCACGATGATCTCGGCCGGCACGCCGGTGGCCGCTTCCACCCGCGACAACTGCGCGCGGTGCTCGGCCAGGAACGCCTGGCCGCCGTCGATGCGGGCCTGGGTGATGAAGATCGGACGGTAATCGCGCCACGGCTTGGCTTCGGCCGGGCGCGACATCGCCGCGACGATGCCGTCGCGGATCTGCGCGCGCGCCAGCACCGATTCGATATAAGCCGGGTCGATGCCGTACTGCGCGGCGGTGTCGCGCACGAACAAGGCGCGGGCCTGCTCGATCGGCATCTGCACCACAGGTGCAGGCAGCGCGGGCGTGCCGACCACCGGGGTGGCGGGCGTGGCCGGTGCGGGCATGGCCGGCTTGGGCGCGGCCGGAGCGGAAGCGATAGGCGCGGTAGGCGCCTGCGTAGCGCAGGCGGCCAACACGATCGTGAGTGCGCCGAACAGGGCGCAACGGGCGGTGTGGCGTCGGGTCATCGTCGCGAGGGTAGCACGCGACCGCGGGACAAAAAACCTTGGGTTTGCGGGACTTAACCGATTTTATTCATGTAGGGTTGTCGAAGTGAAACGAGGGTCGGGCGCGCTTGCGAGGTGCGTGGCGGCGGCTTCGAAAGCTGAATAGCGCTTGCCCGATTCGGGTGGGTTGGCCGGACTTGGCCGCCATCGCCTCGGGCTTTTTGTCGCCCCGCTGTCGATGCGGGTCGTAATAGCGCGCTGAGCCTGGGAGCGAGGCGATGCCCGATATCGGTCATCGACGCAGCCTCAGATCGGCGAGACAACGCGCCACGTCGAACCCCGACGCATGCATCGGCGCAACCGAAGCGGCCGCCCGCAGCACGCAGGGATGATCTTCGACACTGTTCGCCATCGGGCTCCGGGGACGAGCATCGCCGCATGACCGACCGCCCCGCCTGCTACCCCGCTCCCCCGGCCGCGCTGCAGACCGGCGCCGGTCCCGATCGCGCCCCGCTGCTCGACGTGCTGGTCTCGCCGGTGCCGCTGGGGCTGTTCGACTCGCCGGTGGACGGCCGCCACGTGCTGTGTCTGCACGTCGGCGAACCGGTGCCGGTGTCGTATCGCATGGACGGCCACGAGCGGCAGGGCGTGCGCCTGCACGGCCAATTCTGCGTGGTGCCGGCCGGGTCGAGTACGCGCTGGGTCGTGTCGAAACCCGCGCGCTCGCTGCTGCTGCGACTGACGCCGTCGCTGCTGCGCGAGATCTCCGAGGCGATGGGCCTGAGCGCGCACGCCGGGCAACTGGCGCCGTCGATCCACGTGCGCGACGCGCAGGTCGAATGCATCGGCTGGATGATGCAGGCCGAAGACCACGACGCTTATCCCGGCGGCCGCGTGTTCACCGACAGCCTCGCCAGCGCGCTGGCCGCGCGCCTGCTCGCGCTGCAGTCGCGCAAGCCGGCCGCGAACCAGCGCCATGCGCGCGCGCTGCCGGTGTGGCGCTTGCGTCACGTGCTCGACTACATCGAAGCGCATCTGGACGAAGACCTGTCGCTGGCCGAACTCGCGGCCGTGGCCGGCTTCAGCCTGTCGCACTTCAAGCCGCTGTTCAAACAGGCCACGGGCATGCCGGTGCATCGCTTCGTGCTGGAACGAAGGGTCGAACGCGCGCGCACGCTGCTGCTGGAAGGCAAAAAGAACATGGGCGAAATCGCGCTGGACGCGGGGTTCTCGCACGCCAGTCACATGGCCCGCTGCATGCGCCGGGTGTTGGGACTGAGTCCGTCGCAGATCGCCAGCGCGCGCCACTAAGCACGCGATGAGGCGAGCGCGCAGCTATGCGCGCCGAGGCGTTCCCGCCGGATCGGCCTCGCCGTGCTTGTCGTTGCCGATGGTCAGATGCAAGGCCGGCTCGGGTTCGCGCGGCAGGCCCAGCGCCAGGCGCAGATCCAGCATCGCCTCGCAACGCACCGGGTACCAGACATAGCCGTCGGTCTGCTGCGGACGCGGATCGTAGACGAACTCCACCACGCTGCCGTCGCCGCGTTTCCACGCCTCCATGCGCGGCGGCGTTTCGCCGCGGATCACCGAGATGTGCGGGCCCCACAGCGGACCTTGCAGCGAGCGCGTGCGCCGGTGCCCCAGCAGATACTGATGGCGCAGGTAGCGGCCCAGCTCCGGATCGCAATCGATGATCAGCCACCACAGCGTGCTGCCGCCGTCGCGGCGGCCGTGACCGCCGCTGCCCAGTTGCGGGCTGTAACGCAGGGTGCCGGTGGAAGCGATGAAGCGGTCGTACACGGGAGCGTCCTGATGCGATGAGCGCCGAAGCGCACCATCATGGACGCCGGGGCGCGCAATCGCCATGCGAGCCCAGGTTGTGTGGCCCAGCGGTGCGGAGCCGTCAGTTCCGGGCCGATAGCGCCCCGCCTGCCCCGGACCGGCCCGATTCCGTACGCAAACGTCCGGAGAACCACCGCGCCGGCGCGCGCGGACACACAACCCCGGCATTTCTCAAACCCGCGCCAGCCACTAAGATGCAGCGCACGCCCCACTTCAGAGGTATTCACGTTGGTCATCCTGCCCAAGGTCCGCGGCTTCATCTGCACCACCACGCATCCGCTGGGTTGCGAACTCAACGTGCGCGACCAGATTCAAGCCACCCGCGCGCTCGGCGCGCGCAGCAACGGCCCCAAGAAGGTGCTGGTGATCGGCGCCTCCAGCGGTTACGGACTGGCCGCGCGCATCGCCACCGCCTTCGGCTACGGCGCCGACACCCTCGGCGTGTTCTTCGAAAAGCCCGGCACCGACAAGAAGCCGGGCACGGCCGGTTGGTACAACTCGGCAGCGTTCGACAAGTTCGCCAAGGCGCAGGGCCTGTACAGCAAGTCGATCAACGGCGACGCGTTCTCCGACGAGGCGCGCGCGCAGGTCATCGACCTGATCAAGAACGAAATGGGCGGCCAGGTCGATCTGATCGTCTATTCGCTGGCCTCGCCGGTGCGCAAGCTGCCCGGCACGGGCGAGGTCAAGCGCTCGGCGCTGAAGACCATCGGCGAGCCCTACACCTCCACCGCGATCGACACCAACAAGGACACCGTCATCCAGGCCACGGTCGAGCCGGCCACCGAGCAGGAGATCGAAGACACGGTCACGGTGATGGGCGGCCAGGATTGGGAGCTGTGGATCGACGCGCTCGAACGCGCCGACGCGCTGGCGCCGGGCGCACGCACGGTCGCCTTCAGTTACATCGGCACGGAAATCACCTGGCCGATCTACTGGCATGGCGCGCTCGGCAAGGCCAAGGTCGATCTGGACCAGACCGCGCAGCGCCTCAACACCCGCCTGTCCAGGATCGGCGGCGGCGCCAACGTGGCGGTGCTCAAGTCGGTGGTGACCCAGGCCAGCTCGGCGATCCCGGTGCTGCCGCTGTACATCGCGCTGGTGTTCAAGATCATGAAGGAAAAGGGCCTGCACGAAGGCCCGATCGAACAGCTCAACCGCATGTTCCGCGACCGCATGTACCGCGAGGACGGCCAGCCGGCGCCGACCGACGAAGAGCAGCGCCTGCGCCTGGACGATTGGGAAATGCGCGAGGACGTGCAGGCGCAGTGCAAGACGCTGTGGCCGCAGGTCACCACGGAGAACCTGTTCCAGCTCACCGATTACGCTGGCTACAAGCACGAGTTCCTCAAGCTGTTCGGGTTCGAACGCGAGGACGTGGATTACACGAAGGATGTCGATCCGGAAGTTAGCTTCGACTGCATCGAGTTGTAAAAGGCGCGCGGGCTCGATAGAGCTTCGCTGTCCAAACGGGCCGGATTCGCGCGATGCGGGTCCGGCTTTTTTATGTCTGGCGTTTGAGGCGCCGTGTTTCGCGCGTGATTGAATAGGCGACGCCTTGTCAGAGCCGTTCTTGCTAATGACGCGAGTGCAGGCATTAGCGGCCACATGCGGCTCCTTCGCACACCCGCGCCCCTCCAAGCCGTCATTCCCGCGAACGCGGGAATCCAGCGACTTTCGTGCAGCCGCGACAAAGGCACTGGATTCCCGCGTTCGCGGGAATGACGGCAGGAGGGCGCGCGGTTCGAGCCGGATCTTCGCCCAAACCCCCACCCCCATACGAAAACAGCCCCGGGAAAACCCCCGGGGCTGTCGTCATTTCAACACCACCGGCGACTCACATCGCCGACCAAATCAGAACGTGATGCTCCAGCTGTCGATCTTGCCGGTGTCGAAGGACGCGTTGTCGTTCACGCGCAGCTTCCACACGCCGTTGAGCGCTTCGCTCGACAGGTTCTTGGTGTAGGTCTGGTTGATGTTGTCGGCGCTGCCGCCGCTGCGGTTGTGCAGGTTGTAGATCGTGCCGTCCGGCGCGACCAGATCGACCTTCAGATCGCCCTTGTAGGTGTGCAGGATGTTCACCGCGATCGGCGTGGTGGCCGAGCCGTTACCGGTGCGGCCGGACACGGTGATCGGGCTTTCCACCGTGGCGTTGTCGTTGATGATGACGTCGGTGCCGTTGGTGTAGGTCTGGCTGCCGCCGGTGCCGCCCACGGTGACCGAACCGGTCTTGGTGTTGGTCGAGCCGCCGTTGTCGGTGACCGTCAGGGTGACGGTGTAGGTGCCGGCTGTGCTGTAGGTCTTGCTCGGGTTGGCGGCGGTGGAGGTGGTGCCGTCGCCGAAGTTCCAGCTGCGCGAGGCGATGCTGCCGTCGCTGTCGGTCGAGGTGTCGGTGAAGGCCACCGTCAGGCCGCTGACGCTGGAGGTGAAGTTGGCGACCGGCGGGGTGTTGCTCGGGCCGCCGGGGCAGTCCACGCCAACCTGCAGGAACGCATCGGACACGTCGGCCAGGGTGAAGCCCAGGTCGGTGGCCGCGGTCTCGACGCCGCAGGCGCCCTGGTTGTAGTCGGTGCTCGGGGTCCAGTAGTCCTTGTTCGCCTTGGCGAAGACCTTGAACGCCTTGACCGTGCCCCAGCCCGGCTTCTGCGACAGCAGGTAGAACGCCTTGTTATAGACGCCCGAGGAGTAGTGCACGTCCATGCCGGCGCGGTAATCGCGGGCGTGGCCGATCGAGCGTCCGTCCTGCGGCGGGTTGGCCATGTAACGCAGCGCGCCGGTGCCCTTGAAGATCTGCGCGCCGACCAGGAAGTCGTTGGTGTTGTTCATGTAGAACTCGGCCGCTTCGCCGGCGATGTCCGAGTAGGCTTCGTTGATGCCGCCGGACTGGCCCGAATAGGTCAGGCCCGACTGCTGCTCGGTGAAGCCGTGCGAGACTTCGTGCGCCGACACGTCCAGGCTGACCAGCGGATAGAACGTGGTCGCGCCGTCGCCGAAGGTCATGGCCGCGCCGTCCCAGAACGCATTTTCGTAGTTGCTGCTGTAGTGCACCTTCATCGCCAGCTGGAACGTCAGCGGCGCGACGCCGACGTAGCTGTTGTACATGTCGAACACGACCTTGCCGAAGTAATGCGCGTCGTTGAGCGGCGAGAACGCGCCGTTGATGGCCTTCACCGTGTTGCGCGGGCAGGTGTACGAGAACGCGGTCGAGCCGCTGGTGCCGCCGTTGAGGTTCACCGTCTTGACGTTGGTGTTGTTCATCGTGCACGTGCTGCCGCTCTGGGCGACATCGTTGAAGCCGAAGTCGGTGCCGTACTCGTACTGGCCGGTCTTCTGGTTGCCGCCCGGGCCGGTGCCGACCAGCGCGTGGTTGAGGCCGTCCCACTGCTTGAGCACCGCGCCGGTGTTGGCATCGACGATCACGAACGGACGCGTCGGCGAACCGCCGCCGGCGGCGTCGGCGTTGAACGACACGACATAGGCCATGTGCGCGCGGTCGTTGTCATCGACGAAGATCATCTGCTTGGACTGCGGATTGGTGACCTGCAGCGCGGCCAGGCGGTTGCCCAGGCCGGCGCGCTTGCCCAGGTCCAGCGCCTGCGCGCTGCTCAGCTTCGGCGCGGTGTTCGGCAGTTCGGCGGCCAGGCCATCGACCATGCGGCCGAACAGCGTGCGCACATTGCCGTTGGCGTCTTCGCTGACCACCACGTGCTCGCCGAACACCGGCACGCCGCGGAAGCTCTGCTGATAACGATGATTGACCACGCCGGTGCCGGCGTTGCGCTTGATCAGGGTCAGCTTGGACTCGGCGCCCAGGCCCAGCAGGCCGGCGTGACGCATGGCGGGCGTGGCCGACGGGCCGATGGCGGCGATGGACGCGGCGCTGCGCTGCTGCAGCGCGGCGGTGTTCAGGCGGTGCAGGTCGATGCGTTCGGCGGCCGAGGCGGCGGTGCCGGCCAGGGCCAAGGTGGTGGCGACGAACAAAACCTGCATACGTAATTGACGGTTCATTCCGGATTACCCCAATAAGAAGTGAAAGACGGTAAGAAGTGAAAGACGCTGGTTTGGTGCGGCCGGCCCGATTGCTGCCTGGGCGCGGCCGTCGCTGCGACTCCCCAAAGCCGAGCGGTTTACGCGGTCACTGCCGGTAGTGCGGGTGCTCGTGCTGCCGTTGCGTTCGATGGCCGGTCCGGCTCGCTCGCGCCTTGCTGGGTGGCCAGACAATGCGACTGCGTATGGCTCGATCGGCGACGCCGGTGTTGCGCGTGCGCCGCGACGATTCCGTTGCCGATGAAGCCAGCGCCATCGGGCGGCCGATGCGGCCGTCGCGATTCCGTTCGCCGGGCCATAAGGGGTGCTGGGCCGGTCGCGAACTTCCCCGCGGATATCCTTTTTTGTTCGCTTCGCGCCGATGTGTGATCGGCTGCGCGGGCGTGTTGTGTCGGGGGCACTGAAATCGCGATGGAGATGTGGTGCGGTGTAATGCGCGTTGCATGGGGTTGTGCTGCGGCGCAGCAGTGCTGACCGCGGTTTCAGGCCGGTGCGGTCGCGTTCTAAGGATGGTTTGGGAGGCGATTAGCGAACTTACCTACCGTCATTCCCGCGAACGCGGGAATCCAGTGCCTTTGTCGTGACCTGCACGAAAGTCGCTGGATTCCCGCGTTCGCGGGAATGACGGCTTGAAGGAAGCGCAGGCGATCGAAGGAAACGCATGCAGTCGCTGCATGCGCTCGCGATGACGATGGCGATGGCGGTACGGGCATTGGTACCGATAACGTCCGCACTCATGCCCCAGGCGAGAGCCGCCCGCTCAGACAAGACGCCACCGCTTCAACCGTGCATGAAGCGCCGCAACTTACCTCCTGCCCGCGACGCCCTTCGACTCAGTGCCGCCCAACCGGCAACGAAGCCGTCACCTGCCCGCGCGGCCGGCTCAACCAATCCAGCGTCGCCCCACGCAGCCCCGTGCGCTCGGCTAGCGCGATGCGATCGGGCTCGGAACAGCAGCGGTCCCACTCCGCCGCCGGCAACAGACTGTGCAGTTCGACCTGCGCCGACACGTCGCCCAGTTCGTGCGCGCGTTGATGCAGCCGCACCACCCGATCGCGCCCATGCAGGTAATCGCCGGCGGCAAAAGCGGCGACCGCGTCGAGCGCCTCGATCCGCCGCGCCAGCGGCCACGCCGAAGCCGGGGTGATCCGCCGCGCCTCGTCCATGTGTGCGCGCGCCGCATCCCAGTTGCCTTGCGCGGCTTCGTTCTCGGCCTGCCCGATCGCCAGCAGCGCCATCGGCAAGCGATAGCCCGACGCGCGCACCGGCGCCTGGATCTGCGCATACCAGCGCTGCGACGCCGGGTAATCGCCCAGGCGCGTCAGCAACATGCCCAGATGCAAGGTGGTGTTCCAGTGATCGGCGCCGGTGCCCATCATCGGCAGGATCGTCGCGGCCTGGCCCAGACGCAGCCTGGCCGTGTCGCGATCGCCGCTCATCCATTCGGCCTGGGCGTCGAGCAGTTTCGCCAGCAGTTGGCTGCTCTTCTCGCGGCTGGCCGCGCAACGCTCCAGATTGGCGCGCGCCGCGGCCAGATCGCCCAGCGCCAGACGTTGCTCGCCGATCAGGCAGGCCATGCGCAAACGCAGTTCCGAAGGCGCTTCGCCGGCCGCCGCCGCGGGCAGTTCGCGCTCGACTCGCAAGGCCACGTCCAGCGCGCCGGCGGCGTCGCCGCGCATTTCGTATTGCAGCGATTGCACCTGGTCGTACCAGCGCCGGAACGGGCCCGACACATCGTTGCGATCCAGACGCCGCATGCGCGCCTGCGCTTCGCTCAAGCGCAGACTCATCATGTCCAGGCCCGCCAACATCACCCCGACCTTGGCGCGCGCGCCGGCATCGCCGGCGGCCTCGGCGACCGCCGCGGCTTGCTCCAGCCGCGCGCGGTATTCGTCGGTGGCGCCGGCGCGCTGCGCTTGCGCGGCGATGCGCAACAGAATGTCCACCTCCAACTGCCGGTAACCGCCGGCATTGGCGGTGGCCAGCAACTTGTCGAGTTGCGCGTCGGCCTGCGGCGACGGCGGGCTGGCCGCCAGCGCGTAGAAGCGCGCGGTCATCGCACCGGTGGCGTTGCCCGCAGTTTCGTACAGGCCCGCGGCTTCCTCGTACCGCGGCGATGGCGGCCGCTCCGGATACTGCATGGTGTCGGCGCGCGCCAGCATCAGCGCGGCGTCGGCGCTTTCGATCTCCCAACCTTGCCCGGCGTTGCCGGCCATGCGCCGGGCGATGCGGGCCTGCGCGCGCATGCGATCGGGATCGCCGCCCAGGGCGTAGGCATCGCCCTGGATCAGCGCGCGGGCGATGCGCAGATTCATCGGCGCCTGATCGGCATCGAGACCGGCCAGCGCATCCAGCGCCGGTTGCGGCTGGCCGATGGTGTTGAGCAAGCGCGCGTGCTCGATCGCGTATTGCAGCGCGCCGGGATGACGCCGGCTCAGATCGGCGTAAGCCTCGGCCGCTTCGCTCAGCCGCCGCGGGTCCATGCTCAGGCGCTGCGCGCGCAGCCGCCGCGCGACTTCCGCCGACACCGGCTGCAGCATCGCCAGCGCCGCGTCCATCTGTTCGACCGCCGCCATCGATTGCGCCAGCCGCGACTGCGCCTGCGCCAACTGGACGCGCGCCAGGCCGAAGCGCGGCGCCATGCGCACCACTTCGTTGCCGAGCGCGACCGTGGCGATCCAGTCGCGGCGCTCGATCGCGGTCGACATCGCTTCGTATCGCCGCGCCGCGGTTTCGTTGAGTTCCAGCTTCGGCCACGCGCCCTCGCGCCGCGGCAGCAACCGCTGCATGACCTGCCGCGACAAGGCGTCGGCCATCGCCGGCACCTGCTCGGGCGAGCCGCGCAGTTCGATATTGCGATCCTGTCCGGCGTCTTCGAAACGCGCGCGCAGCACGATCTGATTCGGCGCATTCGGCGGTGTCGCGGAGGAAATGAACACCACGGCGATGCGCGGGGTGATCGCATCGGAGCGCGCCGCCAGTTCCGACGGCGTCAGCAGCGCCACATCGGGAATGCCGCCGAGCTTCCACGCCAACCATTCGTAGGTCAGCCGCGACGGCCATCGATCGGCGTTACCCGGATCGCGCACTTCGATCAAAGCGATGGCGGCGCTCGGCCCGGGCACAGGCGCCGCGTGCTGGCGCGAGACCAGCCATCCGGTGATGCCGATCATCGTCACCATCAACACCAGCAGCGAGGCCATGCCGAACATCGCGGCGTGGCGTTGGTGATCGACGGCGGCGATCGGCGTGAATCCTTCGCCGTCGCCGGCGGGCTCGGCTTCGAGGGTGTCGGCGGACTGTACCGCATCCATCACGACCGGCAGGGGCGGCGCCGCATCGGACGGCTCATCCGGCACTACTTCGATCGCCGGCAACGTATCGACCGCCTCGATCGGATGATCGGGCTCGAACAGATAACCGGCCTTGGTGACCGTGCGTATCCAATGCTTGCGCTCATCGCCCAGCGCCTTGCGCAACAGCCACACGCTGCGCGACAGATTCTTGTCCTCGACCACGCAGCCCGGCCACAACCGGTCGAACAATTCCTCGCGCGGATGCAGGCGATTGGGTTCCGACAACAGGATCAACAACAGATCGAACACCCGCCGCGGCAGATCCACATCGGGCCCGGCGCCGACGATCCGGCGCTGGTGCAAGTCCAAACACAAGCTGCCGACGCGCACATACCGCGCATCGCTGTGCCAGACATCGCTCGTTGCCATGGCCATGGGCCTCCCTGGTCGCAGACGACAGCGCAAACGGCGAGATCGCTCTCGCTGTCGCGGTCCGGATGCTGTGCTTGGGGGTGTTCGACTGTACGACAAGCGCGCGCTAATCAAGCACGGAAAACCTGCCGACATAGCGCAGTTCCGGTGAGATCGGTCACAGTGCCGAGGTTTTCTTTGCTCGCCGAATGCCGGCACGCAGCGCGTGCCGCCGAGTACGGATGGCGGCTTGGCGCGAGTTCGCAAGCGCGGCACAACAATGGGCGAGCCAGTGCGGCGCGGTGTCTGCGCACATGAATCGAGCGCGTGCGATACGGATGTTTCGAATTTGTATCGTGCTAAAAGCCGCGACTATCGCGCGCGACTACCCGAGGTTCCGAACTGAAGATAATTGGCGCGCGCCTGGGTAAGACTCAAATCGCGGTTAGGACCGCCCCGGACTTCGTCGGCATCGTGGTCGTCCTGACCATCGTCTTCCCAGTAACAGACCGAGCAGACTTCATATTGCCCGCGCTCATCCAGGGTTTCGCCACCGCAGCAGGGGCAACGCAGGGGCAGGTTTTGGATCATCGTCATTCCGGACTCCCGCGGCTATATCATCAGGGCATTGAGGCGGCTACGGTAAAGCACCTCTTCCCCGACAATACTCGTACGCGAGCCGGCCAGCTCGCCATCGGCCCGGTGCCTTTGAATGAATACCCCAGTAAATCCTGCGCATCCTCAACCACCGCCCCGAGTCCCGACCCGTCACCCGGCAAAGCGCGGGCTGATCGCAGTCCTGCTGTCGGCGGCGACCATGACCGTCGGATTTGTCGCTTACGCTGTTTTCGCTATCGGTTCGGCGATCTTTCTTTCAGCCAGCGGGAACCGTCATGCGGAGCTGATGAAGGACACGGACCCCGTGGTACAGGTCATCGCTGTGATGATCGTGACCGGCAGCGTCGTCGCGATCGTGCGCGCGTTTACACCTGTCCGACGCGTACTGAGCTGGGGATGGCTTGCGACCACCATAGTCCTGGGCGCATTCGCGACGACGATTGCGCCCAAGATCTTCTGAATCGGCGCCATCCCGGCCCGCGCGCGGCCGGCCACGCAGCGAACGCTAATCGAAACAGGCATCGTCGCGCTGGCATTGGCCGGTCGCAGCGGTACCGATCGGCAGATCGTTTTCGCCTGCAAGGCAGCGGCCATCGCAATCGATCTTGTTCGAACAGGCCTTGCCCGCATCCGCGAAGGGAACAACGCACGTCGGCAGGCCGAACATGCCGCGGGCGCTGACTTGCCCGCCCTTGGCGCGACACGCCGGCTGATCGATCCGCGCCAAGGCCTCGGCGCGGGCGCGCTCCGCTCCTGCGTGCATGCGTGCGTCGCGAAAGGATTGGCAGCCGGCGCAGAGCGCCAGGATCGCAATCCAGCACCAAACTTGCGCGATTCGCATGATTGGCCTCGCTCCGGAGCGACGACTGTGGGAATCATGATGGGCGGCGTTGCCGCTTCATGCGCTGCGGCTCGGATGCGGCCTCGACATCGCGCAGCGGCTTTCAGTCCCCGCCTCGTCATCCGTAACGGATAGCGAGGCGGGGACTGCGTTGCATCTAGTGCTGGCTCGCAGCCAGAAACCTGATCCTTCCGCCATCAAGCCTCGACAATCGGCCCACCCGGATCCGGCGACGGGCAACTGGAGACGTGGCACTGCGCCAGGAAGCGCCATACCCCGGCGCGGCACTGGTAGGCGTTGACGATGTTCGGATTGCTCGGGTCTACCTGTTCCCAGAAGAACCCGCCCTCGGGCGCGCACGGCCCGGGCGGTTCGGCCGATACCGGCGAGGCCGAGCCGACGGCTGCGACCATCAGTGCAAGCGCAACGCTCTTTGCGATCAAACGAGCCATAACGTATTCCTCCATTGAATATTCGTCTGAACTTCGCGATTGTCTGCAATAGAAAACTTGCCCCAGCTATTACGCACCCTTCGAACAACGGGCTCCGCAGATATACAGAGCCGTTCGCGCCAGCGTCAAGCTCGCGACGGTGATTATCAAGCCGATGCCGCCGCTCCGCTCACATCGGCGCCCTTCGCCGCCGCCATCGCGATCAGCGATGCCTGCAGCTCCGTATCCGCGATCGAATGCAGCGGAATGCAATGCGCGGCCCCCGGTGCGAAGAAGAACATCAGGAATCCGGCGCGGCGCTTCACCTTGAAGATGGCCGGCCATTTGTGCGCGTATTCGTAACTTACGCCCACCGCGTGGATTCCGTCGTCGTCGAAAACATACGTGAACGGCTCGCGCGATTGCTTGTACACGTAGTGCGTCGACGCCGCGCCCAGCAGCAGCATCGCCGGCACGAACAAAAGGCATCCCGCGACGACCGCGCACAATTGCGCATCGAACGGCCGGCCCTTGGACAGGCTCAACGCCGCCAGGCCGATGGCGGCCAAGGGCCAGAACGCGATGAAGACATAGCTCGCCTTGCGTTCGAGCATCAGCAGCGCGCTGGCGCGCACGCGTTCCCAGTACGAGAACGACGACGGGAAACTGATTTTTTCCGGAGAGTCCATGTGTGCGATTCGAGCAGGTGGATGAAGTAAGCGAAGTGGCATGTGGCACCGCGCCCTGCCGCCATCATCTCAGAGCCGAAGGCTTAATGCGGCAATAGGCACGTCGCCCGCGCGAACAACCTTTCACCATGCCATGCCGGTCCGCATCGCAACGGCTCAGGACACCCTCGCCCGGCGCCGAAGCCGTGCGCCCGATCCAGGTTTTCGCAGATAAAAACACCGCGAAAATCGCTCTGCACAAAGCGTGACGCGGCTCAATCCGGCGCCGCGGGGCCCTGACTAATCTCGCGGCCGGATCGGGGTCCGAACATCCGCCTCGATCCCACGCCGCGCCACCCGCGCAACCCACGCGAAGTCGCGCGCCGCTTCATGCCCTCCACTTCAGGACTTCCGCATGCGCTCTGACTCCCACTCCGCACCCGCCATTTCGCGTCTGTTCCGTTGCCTGCTGCCCTGCCTCGCGCTGGCGGCGATGCCCGCCATGAACGCGATGGCCGCGACACCGTCGGCCGCGTCCGCCACACCGCAGTCGAGCGCGCACAAACCGGGCAAGACCGTGCTCGGCCGCTACGACTCGCGCGAATTCATCGAGGTCAAATTCGCCCAGGACAGTCAGGTGCGTCTGCAAAGCGGACGCCTGGCCTCGGCCAAGTTCGGCCCGCTGCTGGCGCTGGACAGCCTGACCGCCGGCACCGGGCCGATCGCCGCGGTGGAGCCCTTGTTCCGCGCCGATGCGGCCACCTTGGCGGCGCTGTCGCGCAGCGCGCAGAAAGACGCCGCGCAGGCGCAGCCCGATCTGGCCCAGTGGTACCGCATGCGCGTGCGCCCGGGCCAGGACATCGCCCGCG
Organism: Lysobacter sp. TAB13; assembly: GCF_052113885.1. NCBI lineage: Bacteria > Pseudomonadati > Pseudomonadota > Gammaproteobacteria > Lysobacterales > Lysobacteraceae > Lysobacter > Lysobacter sp. TAB13. Next base: position 156,011 of record NZ_JBFRDR010000010.1, read on the forward strand.
CGGTCGATGAACTCAACGCCATGGGCATCGTCGAGATCGCCTATCCGGCGCCGCTGCCGGTGCGCGCGCCGGCGTCGCCCGCCTATCACGACTACCAGTACTACAAGCTGCCCGCGGCCAACAGCGGCATCGACGCCGAATACGCCCGCACCATCGCCGGCGGCAACGGCGCCGGCGTGCGTGTGCTCGACATCGAGTACAGCTGGAACACCAATCACGAAGACCTGTCGAAGCTGCGCGCGGCCGGCGCGGCGATCAACAACGGCACGCCGAGCGATCCGTTCTCCGACAACAACCACGGCACCGCGGTGATGGGGCAATTGATCGCCGACGACAACGGAATCGGCGTCACCGGCCTGGTCTCCGGCGCTACCGTGCATTTCACCAATGCCATGAACACCCAGCGCGGCTACGACCCGGCCAACGCCGTGCTGACCGCCGCCAACGCGTTGCGCGCGGGCGATGTGATCCTGATCGAGCAGCAGACCTCCGGCCCGAGCAATTGCAACGGCTACGTGCCGGTGGAATGGGTGCCGTCGATCTACGACGCCATCGTCGTGGCGGTCAACAAAGGCATCCACGTCGTCCAGGCCGGCGGCAACGGCAACCAGAACCTCGACAACACCGCCTGCTTCGGCGCGCCGTTCCCGCGCGGACGCGCGGATTCGGGCGCGATCATCGTCGGCGCCGGCGGCCCGCGTTCGACCACCTGGTGCAGCGACAGCGTCGCCGAACGCGCCAAGCAGTCGTTCTCCACTTACGGCAATCGCGTGAACGTGCAGGCCTGGGGCCGCTGCGTCACCACCAGCGGCTACGGCAACCTCTACAACGGCGGCGCCAACGCGTTCTACACCAAGACCTTCTCCGGCACGTCCAGCGCTTCGCCCATCGTCGCCTCGGCGGTGGTGGCCTTGTCGGGCATCGCCAGGCAGCGCGGCATCACGCTGACGCCGCGGCAGATGCGCGATCTGCTGGTGAATACGGGGACGCCGCAGACCGGCACCGGCGGCAAGGTCGGGCCGTTGCCGAATCTGCGCGCGGCGATCGCGCAGCTGGGCACCGTGCGCTGAGTCCGGCAACGATAAGCCCGTCTAGATCGACCGGAGCGCGCACAGGCGCGCTCCGGTCCGATGGCGAACACCGCCCGCAGCAAGCTCCGGCCTCAGCGAACGACAGTCTCGGGCTTGAGCGTGCGCCGCAAAAATCCAAGCGTCGCCGCCCAGGTCTTGGCCTGCGCCTTGGCGTTTTCCATCGCATCGCCACCGAAACCCGCCAATCCGGGTTGCCAGCCGGTGCTTGAAATGCCGTGGCCGGCGTTCCTGAAAATAAGCGCCGTCGTCGGCAGCCCCGCCGCGGCGCGCGCTTCGGCGATGTTCTGCACCGCCACACCCGACGCCCATACGCCGTCGGCCATTCCTCCGGCGACCAGCAACGCGCCGGCGTAACGTTCCACCGGAATGCGCGAGGCCGCGGCCTTTTTCGGATACGCCCAGCGCCCGGCATCGGAGGTGCCGCGCAGATCGAACAGCAGCCCTCTCGCGCCTGCCAGCATATCGGCGTGGAAGCCGACGTAAGGCGTGAACGGGAGCGGCGTGCCGTGGAAGGAGAAAGACGAATGGGCCGCGCCGTCGGTTTCATCGCGCCATCCCCAACCGCCGCGCACCACATCGCTGGGCACGATCGCCACCACCGACTTGATCCACGGGTAATGCGTCGCCGCGATCAGCGAAAATTCCGCGCCTTTCGATACGCCGTAGAGCCCGATCCGCTCCGGATCGACCTCCGGCCGCGTCTTCAGCCAGGCCCATGCGCTTTCCAGGCGATCCACCGGAATATCGATGAAGCGCGCCGGCAACTGCGGAAACTGCGCGCGCGTCTGGCCCGGGTGCACCGGCGAGTAATACGGCAAGCCCAGGACGACGTATCCCTCCGATGCCAGCCGCGGGGCGATGTAGCGCGCGGTGTAGTCCCCGCCTTCGCCGCCGCCCAGCGCGATCAGGGTCGGATAACGTCCCGGCCCGGGCGGGCGCGCCAGCACCGCACCGGGAAAGGCCGCGATCTGCTCCACCACGACCTCGGGCTTGCGATTGAACTGCACCACCGTGGTCGTCGCCACCGCGCTGTCCTGCACGAAGGCGGTGAAGCGAAACTCGTTGGTCTTGCCGCCGCCGACATAGGGAAACACCGGCCCCATCGACCAGAACAGCCCGCTGGCGTCGGCGCCGCTGTAACTGCCCGACAGCGGCGCCTGACTGCCGATGTCCACGCGTCCGGCGGCGTCGGCGCGAAACTGCGCGTGCGATCGCTGCACCGTGGGCAAGGGCAAATCCAGCGAGCGTTCGCCTCGCACCTCGACCAGCGAATTGGGCGCCAGTCCGGTCAGAGTCAGCGCGACGGACTCGCCGTCGAGCACTTCTTGCAACGAACCCTGCGCGAACTGCTGCGCCGATGCGGGCGCGGCGACGGACAGGGCATAAACGAAAAAGCCGGCAGCCAAGGCACGGGAGAAATCGACAGGCGACAACATGGGTCAGTCCTCGTTGGAGTACGAAGACCCTAGCCGCGCGCTCCCGGGACGGTGCGCCCGGATCGGCGAACGCGCCGGATCGGCCGCTCAACGGGCGCATGCGCCGGCGAACGGCGCCGCGCTCAGGTGATCGCCGCGCGCAGGCGCTGCGAACTCTCGCGGCTGGCGATGATTTCCACGCCGTCGGCCATGACGATGGCCAGGCGCCGCGCATCGTGTGCGAACAGGCGCTCGATCCGGTCGAGATTGACGATATGCGAGCGGCTCACGCGCACGAACCGCTCGCCGTCCAGCTTGGCTTCCAGCGCCGACAGCGGGGTCGAGCACCAGTACGGCCCGCCCGGCGCATGCACCAGGACGTAATCGTCCTGCGCCTCGAAGCGGCTCACCTCGGCGATGCGCACCGGCACGATGTCGTCGCGATGGCGCACGAACAAGCGCTTCAGCGGCGCCGGCGCGGTAACCGGCCCCATCCGCGCCACCACGCGTTCGATCGCCGCGGCGAAGCGCGCCTGTCCGAACGGCTTGAGCAGATAATCGAACGCGCCCAGATCGAAGGCCTGCGCGGCGTGCGTGGGATCGGCAGTGGTGAACACCACGGCCGGCAGATGCCGGGCCAGCGACAGCGCCTCGATCCCGCTCATGCCCGGCATCTGGATATCCAGCAGCACCAGCGTCGGCTGCAGCAGGTCGATCTGCGCGAGCGTCTCGTTTCCCGACGCCGCAGTGCCGGCCAGTTCCAGGCGCGCATCGCCCTGCACCAGCTCCACCAGCGATTCGCGCGCCAGCGGCTCGTCCTCGCAGATCAGCGTGCGCAGCGGCGCGGCGGTCATGGCGCGGCGCCCAGCACTAGCGGCAGATCGATCCGCGCCACGAAGCCGGACTCACGCGCATCGACGTGCAGACTCGCTTCGCCGGCATAGCGCTCGCGCAAGCGGCGCCGGATCAACGACAAGCCCACGCCGGTGGAAGCGACCGCCGATGCGCCGCCGCTGCCGTCGTCCTCGACGCTCAGATGCAGGTGCCCCTCGCTGACAGTCGCGCGGATCGTCACCGTGCCGCCGGCCAGCGACGGCGCGATCGCATGCTTGATCGCGTTCTCGACCAGCGGCTGCAGGGTGAACGCGGGAATGATCGCGCCCAGCGCTTCGTCCGCGATCGCCGCGTCCACGCGCAGCCGTTCGCCCAGGCGCAGGCTTTCCAGTTCCAGATAGGTGAGCACGAACGCCCATTCCTCCGACAGGCGCACATCGTCGTGCGCCCCGGTCTTGGCCGCGAGCGCGTAACGCAGCAGATCACCCAACTGCTCCACGGCGGTCTGGGCGGCGGCCGGATCGCGGCGCACCAGCGCATGCACCGAATGCAGGGTGTTGAACATGAAATGCGGATTGAGCTGAGCGCGCAGCATCGCCAACTCGGCCTGGCTGCGCAGCATCTCGGCGCGCTCGGCCCGCACGGCCTGTTCGCGCGAACGCAGATCGCCGCGATAGGCGTAGGTCAGCCCGGCGATCACCAGATAGACCACGATGCCTTGAATCACCTGCCAACGGTTCGGGGCCGAGCGGAAGGTCAGCGTCGCGTACTCCGCGATCTGCATCCCGCGCGCCAGCACCACCATCGCGATCGACGCCATCCAGGCCAGCGAATACAGCAGCGCGAACAGCGCCTGCATCGCCACGAACCATCCCGGCGCGGGCCGCATCCAGGCGATGCGCCGAGCCGCCGCGATGACCGCCAACCCGAGCAACGCGCCGGGCACGATATTGGTCGCCGCATCGGCGAGGTAGCCGGCGAGCGTAGCGCCGGGATAGGCGGGGAACGCCGACAGATACGCCAGCCCGATCAGCAGCCATGTCCCTACATAGGCGATGCCGATGCGGCGCAGCGACGAAGCGGCGGCGCCCGCCGCCCAGTCGCCATCGGGCGGCGGCAGAACAGGGGCATGCGAAGGTGCGGATGTCATGGCCGTGATACCGGAGTCAGCGTGATCGCGGCCGGACCGCGCGCCGCCGCCCGCAGCCTACCGCGTGGCGGGGATCGCAGACAGTGACGGAACGTCGGGCGGGACATGACGCCCGTGCGAGCGCGAGAGCGCTCCATTCCGGTTCGTTCGCCGCGTCGGGCCGCTGCAAGATCGCGCGGATCAACGCCGCATTGTCGGCACGCGTGATTAGACGACGCAGGCAGACTCGCGCTCACGGCGCGGCGCTCTGCCTCGGCCCGGGCGGCTCAACCCCAGAACACCCACCAGGGCTTTTGTTCCTGCCGCGGCATCGCATACGGGCACAGCACCGCCCACGGCCCGCCGCTTTGCGACAGGAACAGGCGATGCGAGAACACGCGGCCGTCGGCGGTGCGCACTTCTTCGCTGACCACATAGAAACAGTCCGCGTAATGCTCGGTGGCGGTGACGCGGGTGGTGACGCCGGCCAGATCCGGCGGCCCGGCCTGCCGCCACTTCGCTTCCAGCGATGCAGCGAGTTGAGCGATCGCCTCGGCGGTGACCGCGCCGGGGCGCTTGTCGAGATGTTGCAGCACCAGTTGCGCTTCAAGTCCGAAATCGCGGTACGTGGCCGCCAAATCCATGTCGTGGGCGCGGTAAGCGCTTTGCAATGCGTGCAGCGCTTTTTGCGCGGTAGACAAGTCCGTATCCATAAGCGTCTCCATGAGTTTCAAGCCGGCCGGATCGACAGGCTGGAACTCAATGCCGCCACGCCCGGAGCCTGATGCGCTGCAACGGGCCCACCGCGCGACACGCGGGGCCTTGCAGACGAAGGCCCACAATGCACCCTTCGGTCGGGTAATGCATCTTTGGAGGCGATGCCCATCGTTCGGCGGCAGACGCGCGCTACGACGCGATGTGCCTGCGCGCGATGTATTCGCGCCGATTCAGGCGTCGATACGGAAGCGATCGGCGCTGATCGTGTGTCGTCTGCTCGCTCGGCAATGCGCGGCCCGAAAAGCGACCGCGGCGAAAACTGCCAATTAACCAGGGCATTTCCGCCTCGGAACGCGGATCGTCCCGCCTCAGGAACCACGCGATTTCCGCCGGCCGCCGCCGCCCGCCCGCCCGCCCGCAGCGTTCCATTTCCTCCGCTTCCGAATCCCCGCCGCCGCGCTCTATCCTCGCCGCTCCACCCCCACCGAGATGCCCCATGACCCGCACCCCGCTCTTCCTGACGATGGCCGCCGCGCTCACCGGCGCCTTGCTTGCCGGGTGTTCGCAGCAACCGGCGCCGCCCGCCGCCACCGCACCGGCGGCCACCACGCCGGCCGCCGAAGCCGCGCCCAAGCCGGCCGAAAACGCCGACGTGTTCCGCTTCAAGATCGGCGCCTTTGATGCGGCCGCATTGAAGGACGGCGACATCGACGCCCCCAACGACGGCACCACCTTCGCCATCGGCCAGCCCAAGGCCGACGTGGACGCGCTGCTGACCGCCGCCGGCCAGCCCACCGACGTGCTGCACCTGAGCATCCAGCCGCTGCTGGTCCGCGCCGGCGAACGCGTGCTGCTGTTCGACACCGGCGCCGCCGACGCCTCGTTCGCCCGCGCGGGCCGCCTGCCCGCCTCGCTGCGCGCGGCCGGCGTCGAGCCCGCCCAGGTCACCGACGTCTTCATCTCGCACCATCACGCCGATCACGTCGGCGGCCTGCTGACCCGCGACGGCGCCCTCGCCTTCCCCAACGCCGCCGTGCACCTGTCCGCGCCGGAATGGAACGGCATCAAGGCCAACAAGGACGAAACCAAACTGGCCGCGGCGATCGGCCCGAAGGTGCAGCCCTTCGAACCCGGCACGCAGATCGTCCCTGGCGTGGTCACCGCCGTCGCCGACGCCGGCCACACCCCAGGCCACAGCGCGTATGAAATCGGCACCGGCGACGATCGCCTGCTTTACATCGGCGACACCGCGCACCACCACGTGATCTCGGTGGAGCGTCCGGAGTGGACGGTGCAGTACGACGAAAACGCGCCGGAGGCGCAGAAGCAGCGCCGCGCCTTGTTGCAGCGCGCGGCCGACGGGAAAGTGCGCGTGTACGCGGTGCACTTCCCGTTCCCGGGATTGGGCCGCATCGAGGCTAAGGGCGACAGCTTCGTCTGGGTGGCCGAGCACTAAGGCGGCAAGGCTCTGGTTCGGGCAGGCGCTCTTCGTGCGGGAAGGCGAAGAGCGCTTGTTCGCCGGACGTTGCGCGGGGCCGGTTGGCGCGAATGCGACATCGCCAACCTGCCGTCCCGATAACGCGCCTGCCGGCGCTGCCGGCATCATCGACTCGTAACGGACCACGCCCGCTTACGGCAGCACCAACACCTCGCTCCAATCGGCCGAGGTCTGACTGCGCAGCGCCGCCGGCAGGCCCGGGAACGCATCGACGAACGCGGTGCGCTTGAGCTCATCGATCGAAATCACCTTACACACCGGCGCCAGATTGTTCTCGCACCAGTACGCGCCGGCGACGCCGGCCTGCGGCACGTACACCGCCTTCCAGGTTTGCGTGGGCACCACCACCTTGCCGCTGGCGATGGTGGTGCTCATGTTGTCGAAATCCGGGCCGGTCACCACGTAGGCATCGTCGTAGCTGCTGGCGACGATGCGCACCGTGTTCTCGATCCGCGCCCAGATCCCGCGATTCAACTTGCCGGTCTGCGGCACGATGTTGGCGACCGAGAAGGTTTCCTTCTGCGCCGTCGTGGTCGAAGCGTCGCCGGCCGGCATCATGTGGCCGCGGTCGTAACCACTGTTGGTATAGCTGGCATGAGTGGTGGCCAGACCCGGCTCGCTGAAGAAGTTGGAATCGATGCGGGTGATCGAATCCGCGCCCGCGACCTTCGCCTTGGTCAGATGCTCGGCGGACCACAGACTGCCGCCGGTGATCTTCGAGGCGTACAGGTTGTACTCCTTGTAGCAGACCGAAATGGCCCCCTGAGTCAGCTCGGTATTGCTGAGCGCCGGCTTCTTGCCGCCCTGGTACTGCTCGTTATGCGTCGTCGTGCAGGTGGCCGCTGCGGCCGAACCGATCGCACCGCACAGACCCAGCACCGCGACCATTGCCAACGTATTGCGCGCCATGACGACTCCAGAACTACCGATAGATTCTGGAAGCGTCGCCTATGTTTTATGCATATGGATGACGGATGTATTGCGTAAAAACTTCCGTGCGTGCTGCCGCAGCGCGCGATCGACGGGAAAGTGCGTGTGTATGCGGTGCACTTCCCGTTCTCGGAATTGGGACGACTTGAGGCTAAGGGCTACAGTTTTGTTTGAGTGGGTGAGCGCTGAGGCATCGGCCCACCCGGTCGTTGTTAGTTCGACAGTTGCAGACTCCGCTCCACTCCGCGAAGACATTCACCGCGGAGTTTCGAAACGGTCTTCGGTGGCTTTGCCGCCAAGGACGATCGCAGCTTCAGCAAGTAGCCATGGGGCAATTCGCTGTCTGGCGCGAATACGCAGACGGACGATCCGTCGCCTCGCCACCAATACGCTTTGAGCCATGGAAGCACCTGATAAGGCTTGGCTACCAGGGCTTTCGCCAACGCATCGTTAAGCTCCTCCGAAGCGCCGGCATCGACTGCCGGCGCCACAGCCTGCGCCGCATCGATCCAACGTGAATCGCCCGATCCAACGCCATCGAGGAAACGTTTGATGTCGTGCGGCGAAGACCAGATCGCTCGCACGGCCGCAGGCGCGCCGCGGGTTCGAACCATCGACTGGACATCCTCGGGCGCGAGCGGCTTATCCGCCGCGACCGTCGTGACTGCGACAAGCAGCATTGCCGAGGCCAGGATTGAGACAAGCCACAGCATCAGAATTCTCCTGGCGGAAAAATCGCGAATTCCGGCACGTTCTTCTGCCCCAGTGCGAACGGCCTCTCGGGAATCCGGGCACGGGGTTGGAGTAGATTCCCCTAAAGTTTCCAGCCTCATCAGAGAAGGCCCCTCTAACCCGTATTTAGGATCGCTACACATGGGTCTTGAGGTAGCTGGCATAAAAAGGAGACGCCCGCATTGGCTTGAGTGCCCAGTGATACTTAGCGCCGCTGCGCTTTCCGATCACGTAGTCCAGCTTTTCGCGACTGTAATGGTGGTGAGGAAATCGACGTCTCTCAAATTGCTTGTTCCAAAGCGGAGCCGAGCCAAACCGCTCACCGAAACGCTCTAGGACAACCGCTTCACAGTCGAGATAGGTGTTCTCCTGCTTTCGAACCCTGGGCGTTGCCACGCATACTTGAAAGCTGAAGCCGCTAACGAGCTCTTCAAGCTTACGCGCCCATTTTTTATGAGAGGCGATCCTGGATCCGAAACTTCCTTCTCCGACGTAAACTGCAGGCGACTCTCCCCTGGGATAGCTGATTACGAAATTTCCGGCCAATCGAATCACATACACGCTTCTGTCAAGCATCCCCTTTGAAGCGCCTGCATTTACCAAACGAGGCAAAAGATCTTTTTGCCAAGTTTCGTCCGGGCTCCAATCCACGCAAGTCCAGACAAGCGGTACAGTTATATCTGCTGGCATTTGTCACCTCCTATGACACGTGAATAGTGCAGATCAATCCTGAGTGCATTCCTCACCCCATTGCCTTCGCAATATCTCCTTTTTAGATATTCAAAACTAGCCATTACTGTTGTGTTCCTTACCGACGCACTCAAGCGAGGAACGCGACCATGCCACACTCAAATCCAGCAACCACTTCCTTCGATTTGTTGCTGCAGTTGCTGCCAGCCATTCCCGGGCGAGCCGAGTCAGCGGCGTATCTGACAAAGTTCGATCCAGCAGCACTCAACAACCTCCGCACCAAAGCCTCGGACTTGCATCATCGGGCCGTCGATGAGGCGCGGGATTTGCTCGAAATCGCGCTGGAGTCGCTGGAACATCCCTTGTCTCCAGAACACCAACGCCGTTTGATCGAGCGAGCGGACGACGAGTTGGCATTAGCCCAGCGTTGGGGCGAACTGGCGGCGAACGCGCGGTTCTGCTTGGAGCGCCCGGAGTTGGCGCGGCAGTTAGCGGGAGATGCGCAGTTGGAGGACGCGGATCCTATGATCGACACATCAGGCAACGGTACGGCGGCGGCACGCGAGCGTGTGCGGATGCGCTCGACCAGATGAGCGGCGGGGATTTTCGGTCGCGGCTTGCACCGCTCCTACAAGCTGGCATCGGAAGCTACGGCGCGAGCTGCTCGCTCAACGCCCACCATGCACAGGCTTGTGCGCCCGCACAGCCATCACCACACCCAACCCCGCCAACAACGAAACCGCCGACGTACCGCCATAACTCAACAACGGCATCGGCACGCCCACCACCGGCAACAACCCGGAAATCATCCCGCCGTTGACGATCACGTACACGAAGAACGCCAGCCCCAACGCCCCGGCGATCAACCGCGAATAGCCATCGCGCGCTCCGGCGGCGATCCACAAACACCGCCCGACCACGAACAGGTACAGCGCCAGCACCGTGATCACCCCAACCCATCCGAACTCTTCACTCAGCACGGCGAAGATGAAGTCGGTGGTGTGTTCGGGCAGGTAGTTCAGATGCGACTGCGAGCCTTGCAGCCAGCCTTTGCCGGTCATGCCGCCGGCGCCGATGGCGATCTTGGACTGGATGATGTTCCAGCCGGTGCCCAGCGGGTCGGTCTCGGGGTTGAGGAAGGTCAGGATGCGGTCTTTCTGGTACGGGCGCAGCAGCCAGAACCAGGCGACCGGGGCGATCGCGGCGACGCCGCTGAAGGCGGCGACGAACCACCACCACGACAGGCCGGCCAGGTACAGGGCGAAGGCGCCGCTGATGCCGACCAGCATCGCGGTGCCGAAGTCGGGCTGCAGCAGGATCAGGATGGTCGGCACGCCGATCAATACGGCGGCGACGATGACGTTGAAGAACTTCGGCGGCAGCGGTTGGCGGTTGAGGTACCAGGCCACCATCATCGGCAGGCTCAGCTTCAACAGTTCGGCGGGCTGGAAGTAGAAGACCTTCAGGTCGATCCAGTGGCGGCCGTGCTTGCCGGTGCCGACCACCAGCACCAGCAGCAGCGGCACCATCGATACCGCGTAGATCACCGGGGTCCAGTTGCGCAGTTGCGGCATCGACATGCGCGACAGGCCCCACATCGCGGCCAGGCCGATGGCGAAGCGCGAGCCCTGCGCGAACACCATGCGGGTGGAGTGTTCGCCGGCGCTGTACAGCACCGCCAGCCCGATCACCATCAGCGCCAGCAACGCGCCGAGCATCAGCAGGTCGAGCGTGCGGGTAAAGCGCAGGCTCATGTCCCACAGGTAGCGCAGGATCACTCTCATCGCTGCGGCCCGGTACTCGGCGGCGCCACTGCGTCGTCTTCGGGGTCCACGTCGGGTTCGATCAACGCGTCGTCGCTGCGCGCCGGCGCTTCGCGCGCGGGCTCTTCCGGTACCGCCGAGCCCGGCGGCAGATGAGGACGCAGCATTTCCGGGCGCTGCAGAATCTGCGGCGTGTGCCCCGGCTGCGCGGCGACGCGCGCGTTGGCCACGGCCACCGCCGCGGCCCAGGCGCCGTTGACCGGCACCGGCACGAGCTTGGGTTCTTCGCCGGCCACGGTGTTGCCGGCGGCTGCGGTCGCGCCCGCAGCGGGTGTGCCCGCGGGCGCGGCGCCGGCGAGCGGCGCCACCGGCGGCGCGCCTTTGTCCTTGGCCGGATCGGGTTCGGGCATCTTGCCGAGCAACCAGGCGTCGAAGATCTTGCGCGCGATCGGCGCGGCGGTGCTGCCGCCGTAGCCGCCGTGTTCGACCATCACCGCCACCGCGATGGTCGGGTTGTCGGCCGGCGCGTAGCCGACGAACAAGGCCTGATGGCGCAGGTGGAACGGCAGCGAATGCGGATTCATGCTGACGTTGCCCTTGCGGCTGACCTTCTGCGCGGTGCCGGTCTTGCCGGCCATGCGATAAGGCGCGCCGCGCGCCATCATCTGCGCGGTGCCGCGCGAGCTGTGGATGGTGCCTTCCATGCCTTCGTGCACGGCTTGCAGGTGCGCGGGATTGTCGGTGATCCGGGTCGCCGGCTGCAGCACCTTGGGCACCCACGGCGATTCATAGCCGGTGCGGATTTCGCGCACCAGATGCAATTGATGCAAGGTGCCGCCGTTGGCGATGGCGGCGGTGCCGCGCGCCAGTTGCAGCGCGGTCACCACCCAATAGCCCTGGCCGATGCCGGCGATCACGGTCTCGCCCGGGTACCAGCCTTCCTTCTTGTTGCGCTTGGCCTTCCACGCCGGCGACGGCAGGATGCCGATGTTTTCGCCGAGCAGGTCGATGCCGGTCTTCTGGCCGAAGCCGTAGCGGGTCATGTACTGATCGACGCGGTCGATGCCCATGTCCAGCGCGAGCTTGTAGTAATAGGTGTTGACCGACTGGGCGATGGATTCGCGCAGGTCCACCCAGCCGTGGCCGCCGCCGTGCGAATCGCGATAGCCGCGCTTCTGCCCGGGGATGTGGAATTCGCCCGTGGACAGGATGCGGTCTTCGGGACGGCGGAATCCGCTGTCGAGCCCGGCCAGGGCCATGAACGGTTTCATCGTCGAACCCGGCGGGCCGCCGCCGAGCACGTTGCGGTTGAACTGCGGGCGCGAGGGATCGTCGTTGAGCGTTTTGTAGTCGACGTTGGAAATGCCGTTGACGAACATGTTGCTGTCGTAGCTGGGCAGGCTGACCATGCCCAGCACTTCGCCGGTGCGCGGGTCCACCGCCACCGCCGAGCCGTCCATGTCGCCGAAGGCGGTGACCATGGCGCGTTGCAGATCGAGGTCGATGCTCAGGCGCAGGTCGGCGCCGGGCTTGGCCGGGACGTGGCCGACCTGGCGGATCGGGCGGCCGTCCACGTTGGTTTCGATCTGCTCGTAACCGATCTGGCCGCGCAGCTGTTCTTCGTAGGAGCGCTCCAGACCGGTCTTGCCGGTGTGGGTGAGCACGCCGTTGCGGCCCATCGTCTCCTGGTCCTTGGTGTCGATGCGGCCGACGTAGCCCAGCACGTGCGCGAACAACTCGCCGTAGGGATAGCGGCGGTTGAGGTAGGACACCAGCTCGACGCCGGGGAAGCGCCAGCGATCGACCGCGAAGGCGGCGACTTCGGCGTCGCTGACGCGCAGCTTCAGCACGATCGGCTTGAAGCCGCGGGTGGCTTTGCGTTCGGCTTCGAAGCGGGCGATGTCTTCCGGCGTCAGCGCGACCACCTTGGCCAGTTGCGGCAGCCACTTCTCGCTGTCGCCGGCTTCGCTGGGCGTGACCTCGATGCGGAAGGCCGGCACGTTGTCGGCCAGGATGCGGCCCTGGCGGTCGTAGATCAGGCCGCGTCCGGGCACGACCGGGCGCAGCTTGACCCGGTTGGCTTCCGAGCGCATCGCGTAGTCGTCGTGTTGCCACACCTGCAGGCGGAAGTACCAGAAGCCCAGGCCCAGCACGCCGGCCAGCACGCAGGCGAAGGCGATGGCCGCGCGCATGCGGAATTGCTCGGCTTCGCCCGCGGTGTTCTTCAACACCCGTTTGCTTTGCAGCAGTTTGCGGCGCGGGCCCATGTCAGCGCCTGCGCCAGCTGCCCAGACGCAGCGCGTCGAGCAACAGGAAGATCACCGGCCACAAGGCCATGCCGGTCAGCGGCGACAGCCAGAACAGCGAAGGCAGCGGCGGTTCGCGCAGCACCATGTGGATGGCGGCGGTGACGATGCGGTCGTTGAGCATCAGCCCGCCCACCGCCAGCGCTTGCTGCGACAGCGGGAAGAACCGCAGCCGCGCGCGGAAGCGCTGCAGGATGAAGGCCATCACCACCAGCCGCAGGGCTTGTTCGCCCAGCAAACCGTCGGAGACCAGATCGCCGGCCAGGCCGACGATGAAAGCGAAGCCCAGGCCGACCCGGTCCGGGTCTTCGATCACCCAATACGCCAGCACCAGCCCGAGCCAGTACGGCCGCAGCGCCAGCAGCAGTTGCGGCACCGGCAGCAGGCTCAGGGCCAGCGCGGCGAGCAGACTGACCGGCAGCACCCATTGGTGGCGGGCGCGGGTCATCGGCGGTTCCCGTCGGCGCTGGCCGCCGGTTTTTGCTGCGGCGCGGGCGCGGTGCGCGCGGGCTTGGGCGCGGCGGCGCTGGCGCCGGCGTCACCGTCATTGCCGGCGGTGCTGACGAAGGCGCGCGAAGCCGGCGCCGGCGCGTCGTCGGGCTGGGTGTTGGAATGCAGCTTGGGCTTCTTCGCCGCGACCGCGGCGGCGGCGCTGGCGGCGTTCTCGGCCGCGGCCTGCGCGGCCGGCGAGGACGCCGACGGGCCTTCCGGCATCGCCGGCTGGGTGTCGAATTGATTCGTATCGGCCGGCGGCGGCGGGATCGACAGCAGCACCAGCACCTCGCGGCCGCGGTCGAGCTGCGCGGCCGGCTTCACTTCGCCGACCAGGAAGGCGCGGCTGTCGTCGGGCCGCAGCGCGGTGATGGTGCCGACCGGGAAGCCCGGCGGGAAACGCCCGCCCAGGCCCGAAGTAACCAGCACATCGCCGACGCGCACGTCGCTGGACAGCGGCACGCTGCGCAGCATCAGGCTGTCGCTGCGGCCTTCGCCGTAGACCACCAGCCGCACGCCGTTGCGCGCGACCGCGACCGGCACCGCGTGCGAGGGATCGGTGATCAGCAGCACGCTGGCGTGCAGCGGGGTGATGCCGGTGATCTGGCCGAGCAGGCCGCCGGCGTCGATCACGCTCTGGCCGACCCGCACTTTGTCGCGGCTGCCGGCGTCGAGCACCAGGCGCTGCCGCGTGGGATCGAGGTCGATATCCAGGATCGGCGCCAGCACCACGTCCAGGTTGCCGCGCTCGGCCGCTTCGAGCAGCCCGCGCAGGCGCAGGTTGTCGGCGGCCACCGACTGCAATCGCGCCATCCGCGCCTGATTGATCAAAGCCTCGTTGCGCAGGCGGCGGTTTTCTTCCGTGAGCTGGCTCAAGGTGCCGGCGTCGTCGCTGACGCGCTCGACCAGACGCCCGGGCCAGCCGGCGATCGCCCACAGCGGCGCGACGATGGTCGCCGTCTGCTTGCGCGCTTGATTGAGCCAACCGCCGCGATGATCGAGCACGATCAGTACCAGCGCGAGTGCCAGATACGCCATCAGGCGCAACGTATCGGCGACTTCGCCGCTACGGGCTGCGGTGGAGGGACCGGCGTAGGGGGGCATTGGGGCCGGGATTCGGGATTCGGGAATCGGGATTCGTAAAAGCGCGAACGCAGCGACGAATCGCTGCGCGCGCTTGCCAATTGACTGCTGAGACTAACGCCTGAGCGTCGAAGGAACCAGACGCGGGGAACCGGCTTTGACGAATCCCGATCCCCGAATCGCGATTCCAGGCCTTATTCCGGCGCGAAAAACTCGTTGCCGTGCATGTCCACCAGTTCCAGCGCGCGGCCGCCGCCGCGGGCCACGCAGGTCAGCGGATCGTCGGCGACCTGCACGTGCAGGCCGGTTTCCTCGCTGATCAGACGGTCCAGGTCGCGCAGCAGCGCGCCGCCGCCGGTGAGGACGATGCCGCGCTCGGCGACGTCGGCGCACAGTTCCGGCGGGGTCTGCTCCAGCGCCAGCTTGATCGCCGCGACGATGCCGGCCAGCGGCTCGCGCAGCGCTTCGAGCACTTCGTTGGAGTTGATCTGCACCATCTTCGGCACGCCCTCGGCGAGGTTGCGGCCGGAGATCTCGATGGTGGCGGCGCGTTCCTGCGGGTAGGCGCAGCCGATTTCGAGCTTGATGCGCTCGGCCGTGGCTTCGCCGATCAGGGTGCCGTAGGTGCGGCGCACGTAATTGATGATGGCTTCGTCGAAACGGTCGCCGCCGATGCGCACCGAGGCCGAGTAGACGATGCCGTTGAGCGCGATCACCGCGACCTCGGTGGTGCCGCCGCCGACGTCCACGACCATCGAGCCGCGCGCCTCGGTCACCGGCATGCCGGCGCCGATCGCCGCGGCCATCGGTTCTTCGATCAGGTAGACCTCGCGCGCGCCGGCTTCTTCCGCCGACTCCTTGATGGCGCGGCGCTCGACCTGGGTCGAGCCGCAGGGCACGCACACCAGCACGCGCGGGCTCGGGCGCAGGAAGCGCGATTTGTGCACCTTGCGGATGAAATGCTTGAGCATTTCCTCGGTGTAGGTGAAGTCGGCGATGACGCCGTCCTTCATCGGCCGGATCGTGGTGATGTGACCGGGGGTGCGGCCGAGCATCTGCTTGGCCTCGCCGCCGACCGCCGCCACGGTCCGATTGCCGCCGATCAGCCGGTCCTGGCGCACTGCGACCACGGACGGCTCGTTCAGGACAATCCCTTGCCCACGCACATAAATGAGTGTGTTGGCCGTGCCCAAATCGATGGACAGGTCATTGGAGAACATGCCGCGAAACTTCTTGAACATCGGGGGATTGGGCCGTTAAAAGTATGGGCGAGGCGGGGGCATTAGCCTAGCAACCGCCCCCCCTGCGAGCAAGGAAAATCAACGGTTTCGAAGCGATTCCTCCATTCAGCAAGCAAGCGGCGCGGCGCCCGGGCACCCTGGGGATAAGTCCGGGCCGGGCGGCCGCTCGCCGGGTCCGGGGCGGCGACCGCCCCGGCGGGTCCGGGCCCGGCCCCGGATCGGCCCGATCCGGCCGCCGGCGGCGCCCCGGACCGCGGCCGCGGGGGCTCGCAAGTTCCCCCATCGCCCGGCATCCTCGCCCCGGTGACGCAAAAAACTAGCCGCCCGCGCGCCCAACGGCTACCCTACGCCGCCGGGCGGTCACACACCGCCCGCTTTTGTGTTCGCCGCCGATGCGCGCGCGACGCGACGATTCCAATAAAAATCTTTCGGGGTGAACCAATGTCTGCGCTGATCTGCGGCTCGCTGGCCTACGACACCATCATGGTGTTTCCAGACCAGTTCAAGAACCACATCCTGCCGGACAAGGTGCACATCTTGAATGTGTCGTTCCTGGTCCCGCGCATGCGTCGCGAGTTCGGCGGTTGCGCCGGCAACATCGCCTACAACCTCAAGCTGCTCGGCGGCGATCCGATTCCGATGGCCACCGTCGGCCAGGATTTCGGCCCGTATCGCGAGTGGTTCGAAGAGCAGAAGATTCGCCTTGAGTGCGTCAAGGAAATCCCGGAGCTGTTCACGCCGCAGGCGTTCATCACCACCGATCACGACAACAACCAGATCACCGCGTTCCATCCCGGCGCGATGATGCGTTCCTACGAGAACCACGTGCGCGACGTGAAGGGCGTGACCTTCGGCATCGTCAGTCCCGACGGCCGCGAAGGCATGATCCAGAACGCGACCGAATTCGCCGAACTGGGCATCCCCTTCATCTTCGACCCGGGCCAGGCGATGCCGTTGTTCAACGGCGAAGAGCTGCGTCATTTCATCGACCAGGCCGACTACGTCACCGTCAACGATTACGAATCCAACCTGCTGCAAGAGCGCACCGGCTGGAGCGAGAACGACATCGTCAAGCGGGTCAAGGCTTACATCACCACGCGCGGCCCGCACGGCTCGCAGATTCATACGCCGGAAAAGACCTACGACATTCCGCCGGCGCACGAGCGCCGCGTGACCGATCCGACCGGCTGCGGCGACGCGTTCCGCGCCGGCTTGATCTTCGGCATCGAGAAGGGCTTCGACTGGCTGACCATCGGCCGCATGAGCAATCTGATGGGCGCGCTGAAGGTCGAGCATCCGGGCACGCAGAACCAGCGCTTCGATTACGAAGAGTTCGCCGAGCAGTTCCGTCAGCAGTTCGGGTATGCGCTTTAAGGCGGGGATTCGATATTGAGGATTCGGGATTCGCTGAGGCGGGTTCTTGGATTCGGATCGATAGGTTCGATGTGAAAAATCCCGGCCTTGGCCGGGATTTTTTTTTGGCTGGGCTGGGTTGTCGCATCTGAGCGAAGAACATCGGGGCTGAAGCCCCTCCCACAAAAGACCTCGCGGCTCTTCAGCTACTGTCAGGCACGAAGTCTTTTGTGGGAGGGGCTTCAGCCCCGATGCCTTTCGCTCCGACACCACGCCCCCACCTCTCATCCCCGCCCGCAACCGCCCATCCCTCGCACCTCGCCGCGCCCCGCGCCGGCCGTAGAATCGGCGCAACCCTCGCGAGGAACCCGCCCATGCCGCGCCGCGCCACGCATTGCCTCACCGCCTTGCTGCTCACCGCCTTCGCCCTGGCCGCGCACGCGCAGGGCGCGGGCTTGAGCAAGATCGAAACCCGCGAAGCCACCACCGGCACCACGGTCCCGGCGGTGGTGCTGTATCCCAGCAGCGAGGCCAAGGACGACGCAGTCAGCGAAGTCGGCCCCTACGCCATCGCCGCCGTGCGCGAAGCCGCGCTCGCCGACGGCAAGTTCCCGCTGATCGTGCTCTCGCACGGCCACGGCGGCAGCATGTACGGCCATCACGACCTCGCCGCCGCCCTCGCCCGCCACGGCTACATCGTGGCGATGCCGCAACACGTCGGCGACAGCTTCGACGACCTCAGCGGCGCCGGCACCGATCGCGTCCTGCTCGGCCGCGCCTGGCAGGCCAGCGCGGTGATCAGCGCGATGCTCAAGGACCCGCGCTTCGGTCCGCACATCGACGAGGACAAGATCGGCTCGGCCGGATTCTCCGCCGGCGGTTACACCACCTTGCTGCTGCTCGGCGCCAAGCCCGATTTCGACTTGTTCCCGGCGTTCTGCAAGAAATACCCGGGCACGCCGGAGTTGTGCGACCGCCCGCTGCCGACTTCGGCGCAAGTCCACAGCATCGCCAATCCGCCGCCGACCGCCGATGCGCGCGTGCGCGCCGGGTTCTCGATGGCGCCTTTCAGCATCCTGTTCGGCGAGGACTCGCTCAAGGACGTGAAGACGCCTGTGTTCCTGTACATCGCACAGAAAGACCAGGTATTGATGCCGTCGGAAAACGGCTTGCGCATCCGTCCGCTGTTGCCGAATCTGTACGAATTCGGCGAGGTCGCCGACGCCGGCCACTACGTGTTCCTGCCGCCGTGCAGCGCCGAATTGGCCAAGGACGTGCCGGTGATCTGCACCGACAAGCCGGGGATCGATCGCGCGAAAATTCATGAGCGCATCAATGCCGATGCGGTGCGTTTCTTCGATGCGCAATTCAAGGACGGCCGGTCCGCGCCAGTGGCCGCGCCCACCGCGGGCTCGGGGCGCAAGCATTCGGAGTTGTAGACCGGCGCACGCGCCGGATTACAAGCGCTTGCGGAATACCGCGACATTGACGCCATGCTGCGGCGTGGTGTCCAGGTACTCCCAGCCCATCCGCCGCATCAGGCTGCCGGCGGTGGCGGTGCCGGCGTAGATGGCGCGATGGCCCAGCCGCATCGCCTGCGCTTGCAAGGCGGCGATGAGTTGCGCGCCGATGCCGCGTCCGCGCCATTGCGGCACGACCAGCCCGGCCGCGGCCCAGGGCGTGAACTGCGGATAGGCGTCGATGGACGCGGCCTTGAGCACGGCGATGCCGACGACTTCGCCGTCGAGCAAGGCGACCACGCCCACCGGCAACACGTCGCGGCCGCAGCACGCGGCCAGATCGCCGGCGGCGTCGCCGGGGCCGTGCGCGCCGTAGTGGTCCGGCCATTCGGCTTCGAACATCCGTTGCAAGGCCGGCAAGGCGTCGATGTGATCGGCCAGCAAGTCGATTCGCACCGGCGGCAGCGCAGCGCTCATGTTGTGACGCTCGCGTCACTGACGATGCGGCGGAGCGAATCGGCGGCGGAATCGAAGGAACGACGCATGCGGCATCCTGCGCTCGGTGCGATGGCTTCGATCTTATCCACGAATGCGCGCGACGGAATCGTTCGCGCCGTCGCCCATCACAGTTCGCTCATCGCGCGCCCGCGACCTGCGCGCCGCCGCGCCAGCGTTCCAGCGCGGCCGCATCGCCGGCGTAGACGTTCAGATCCACCGGCCCGACGATGCCCGCGACCCGGGCGCGGTTGTGGTACTGCCACACCGTCCACGGCGCGCGCGCATCCGGCGCGTGCAGGATTGATCGCCGCCACAGCGCGCGCGCAGGCAAGGCCTCGCGGTAGGCGTCGAAGAACTCCGGGGTCACGTACAACAAGGCGGGTTTTCCGTAGGCCGCTTCGGTGGGCGCCAGGAACGCGTCGAGTTGCGCGCGCATGGTTGCCGCGTCCGGACGCAGCCCGCAATTGCCGCCGAATTCCAGATCGACCGCCGGCGGCAATGCGTCGGCCTCGACCGGCACCGCGTCGATGAAATTGCGCGCCTGCTCGGCGCCGGTGCGGCAGAAGGTGAAGAAGTGATAGGCGCCGACCGCCAGCCCGGCCGCGCGCGCCTGGTGCCAGTTGTCGGCGAAACGGCGATCGCGGTGATCGCCGCCTTCGCTGACTTTCAGATAGACGAAGGCGACATCGTCGGCGGCGACGGCGGGCCAATCGATCGCGCCCTGATGATGCGAAACGTCGATGCCGCGCAGCGGATAACGCTCGCGATCGGGCTGCCAGTGCAGGAACCAGTAGCGCACGGCGGTCGCCGAGGCCAGCGCCAGCAGCGCCACGGCCAGGGTCCAGGCGGTAATGCGCAGCGGACGCTTCATGCGATGCGCGTTCCGGTCAGCCTTCGCGACATTCAACCAGCGCGCGAACGCCAGCGCGCGCCGGCCCGGCCCATGCGCCGGTCGCGTTCAACGCAAAGCCGCGCCGATATTTCATCGCCAACCCGGCAGCTTGCCCTGATTCAAACCGCCGACTTCGAAGCTCGCCGTGCGCTTGCCGCCGGCCTTGACCGGGAATTCGATCGACAACTCCTTCGCCTCGCCGATCATGCGCCACAGGCCGCGTTCGTCCTCGACGAACATCGCGATGGCTTCGTCGGTCTTCGGCCGGCTGCCGGCCATGGTCTTGCTCTTGCCGTCCACCGTCACCTTGAGCTTGCAGCCGCCGTAGCAATCGAAGTCGCCGGTTTGCAGCACCAGGTAACTGCTGCGGCCCCAGTCGGGATGATCGCGGAAGATCAACTGCACCGGACGCGGAATGCTGCCGTCGGTTTCCACGTTGGCGCGGGCGTAGATCGACGCCGACAGTTGGGTGCCGCTCTTGCCCTTGGCCAGCTTGACCGGCGTGCTCATGTACGACCACAGCGATTCCACCCGGCGCTGTTCGCGCGCGGCCTTGGCCTTGGTGTGCGATTCCTCGTACAGCGGCCGCACGCGGTCGGCGGTGGGCGTGCCGGGATATTTCGACGTCACGATTTCGCCGTAGGCCGAGGCCATTTCCCAGTTCTTCTGGCCGTAGGCGGTGTCGAAGTCTTTCGCCGCGGCGGCCGCGGCCTGTTCCTGCTGCGCGGCCTTGGCCGCTTCGGCGACCTTCGGGTCGGGTTTCTCGCAGCCGGCGAGGATCATCGCGGCGGCGAGCAGCAAGGTGGCTTGGCGAGTGTTCATCGTGCTTGCCCTTTGGCTATCAGTTGGTTCACCGCGTCCGCGGATTGATCCGGACGCTCGACGATGGACATATGCCCGCAACCGTCGAGCAGCACGCGCTGGGCTTGCGGCAGTTTCGCCGCGTACAGATCCAGCGCGCTGGGGTCGATCACCGCGTCTTGCTCGCACCATAGCAGCAAGGTCGGCTGGCGGATGTTGGCCGCTTCGTTGCCGGGCGCGAAGCGCTCCTCGCCGCGGCCGATCTTGTCCAGCACCGCCTGTTCGAAGGCGGCGTCGCGCTTGCGCCGGTCGATATAGATGCGATCGGCCGGCCACGGGATGACCGGCTTGGCGCCATCGTCGTAGAACACGATGTCGATGTAGCGCTGCAGCGATGCGGCATCGCTCACCGCGAACGGATTCTTGCCGCGCAGCACGGCCAGGCCGAAGGCGTTGTCCTGGAAGCGCACGCCGGCGGCGTCGAACAGGCCCAGGTAATCGACCTGGTCCGGATGCCGCGCCGCGGTCAGCGCGACGATGCCGCCGCCCATCGAGTGCCCGAGCAGCACCAGCGGGCTGCCGGGCTTGCGCGCGACCTGTTCGATGAAGCGCGCGACGCGGTCGTTCTGCGCCACGAAGCCGTAGTCGCCGCCGGCATGGCGCTCGCTTTCGCCCCAACCGGGCAGATCGGGAATGAACAAGCGATAGCGGCCGCGCAGACGCTGCGCCAGCGGATACCAGTTTTCCTTGCTGCCTGTGAAGCCGTGGATCATCACCACGGTCGGCGCGTTCGCCGGCGCGTCGTCGTTGTAGGCGTAGACCCAGCGATGGTCGTCGATCTTCACCGTGTTGCGGGTAAGCCCGGCGAGGATGCGCTGGCGCGAGTAATCGGCCAGCACCACGCGATACGGGTCCAGCCACAGCCACACGAACAAGGCGCACAGCAAAACGGCCGCCACCAGGGCGACCGTTTTGATGATCCGACGCAGGCTCACGCGCGTGCGCTCCGGGCGACCGGGTTACTGCGCGCCGGTCGCGGCGGGGTTCTTGGCCTTGGCGATGACCGCCTCGACCGAACCGGTGGTGATCGGGTGATAGCCCGGTTTGGCCTTGGCGAAAGTGTCCTCGGCCAGCTTCAGACCTTCCGGCGTTTTCACCAGTTCACCGTAGGTCGGCATGATCAGCTTGCGCCGGCCGATGGTGGACAGGAACGCGGCGATGGCTTCGTCGGCCTGGTGATAGCCGCTGCGCACCGCCAGCGGATACCAGCGCTGGGCGATCTCGCCGTTGGGCGTACCGGTGAACTTGTACGCGCCGTCCAGCGCCTTGAGCTGATCGACGCTGAGTTTTTCTGGCATGCCCTCGATGAAGTGCACCCACTCCTGCGTGCTCCACTTCGCGGTCAGCGCCTTGTCCGGCAGCGTGCCGGCGTCGATCCAGGCCTTGCGCGCGGCATCGACCGCGTCGAAGCGCGGCGACACCGTGGCCGGCGCCGACTTCGGAACGCCGGGCGCGTAGATCCATTCGTCCAGTTCGGCCTCGCTGACCTTGCCGGGATGTTTCGCGAGCAGGTTGGCCTTGGCGTAATCGACGAACTGCGCGGTGGAGATGCTCTGGAAGGCGAAGTGGTCGAAGTAGCCGCGCAGGAACGGATCGAACACGTCGCGGCCGTAGCGCTGTTCCAGGAACTGCAGGAACCACGCGCCCTTGGTGTAGACGGTCGCGCTGCTGGCGTCGTCGGGGTCCTTGAGCGTGCCCGGCTTCAGCGCCAGCGCCTGCAGCTTGGGATCGATGGTCTTGAACTCGGCGGCGAGTTCGTTGCGGCCGATCACGCTCTCCATGTCGGAGCGCTCCTTGCCGTACAGCGCTTCGATGATGCGGTTCTCGACGTAGCTGGTGAAGCCTTCGTTGAGCCAGGCGTCCTTGCTGCTGCTGAAGGTCACCAGATTGCCCGACCAGCTGTGCGCGAGTTCATGCGCGACCAGCGACACCAGCGACTTGTCGCCGACGATCACCGTCGGCGTGGCGAAGGTCAGGCGCGGATTCTCCATGCCGCCGTAGGGGAACGACGGCGGCAGCACCAGGATGTCGTAACGCTCCCAGCGGTAGGGGCCGTACAACTGCTCGGTGGTTTCCATCATCTTTTCGGTGTCGGCGAATTCGCTCGCGGCTTTCTTCGCCATCGCCGGCTCCGCCCACACGCCGCTGCGGTTGGAGATCGGCTGGAACACCAGATCGCCGGCCGCGATCGCGAGCAGGTAGGAGGGAATCTTCTGCGGCATCTTGAAGCTGTAATCGCCGTCGCGCGCGGCCTTGGGATCGTTGTCGGCGCTCATCAGCACCATCGCGTCCTTCGGCCCGGTGATGTGCGCGGTGTAGGTGAAGCGCACCGCCGGCGTGTCCTGCAGCGGCACCCACGAACGCGCGTGGATCTGCTGCGACTGGCTGAACATGAAGGGCGTCTTCTTGCCCTGCGTCATCGACGGCTCCAGCCATTGCAGGCCGGACGCGGCGGGCGAGGTGGCGTAGCTGACGCGGATGCGCTTGTTGCGTTCCGGCGACTGGATCGTGAGCTTGCTGCCCAGGGTCTTGTCGGGCGTGGCCAGGGCGAAGGTGAGATCGCTCCACTTGCCGTCGCTGCGCTCGCCGAGGACTTTCTCGATCTTCAGATCGCGGGTGTCCAGAACAAGTTCGGTAGCCTTCGGATCGGTCCAGTCCAGGGTGTAGGTGGCGCTGCCGGTCAGGGTCTTGGAGGCGAAATCCACCGCCAGCTGCAGGGCCAGATCGTCGATGCGCACCAGGTCGGGCTGGGCGTAGGAATGTTCGTCGCGGTTGGCCGCGGCTACGGCGGTGTCGCTCACTTTGGCCTCCGGCGTCGCGGCGGGTTTGGCGGTGTCGGCGGCGGGCGTGGCGGCATCGCGCGAGCAACCGGCGGCGGCGGTCAGGGCCGCGACGAGACAGACGGTGAGAATCGAAGAACGCATGGGACGAACCACGGCAGCGGTGAAGTCCCGAGTGTAGCGCCTCGCTTCGCGGCGGGGCTTGTGCATGTTGGCAGGTTGCTGGGGGCGCGGGTTGCGGCTACGACTGTCGCTGAAGCCCCGAGGTCTTTTGTGGGAGGGGCTTCAGCCCTGATGCTTTTCGATCCGGCGCGGCGATTTGATCGAAAGGCATCGGGGCTGAAGCCCCTCCCACAAAAGGCCTCCTACAAAAGACCTTCCACAAAGATCCTCGCAACCTCACCGAATCCGCCCCGGCGATACGCATCGTCCTATCCACCCGGGCTACGCAACGCCGCGCGATCGCGATACCTTGCCCGCTTACTTCCATAATTCGGAACTTTAGACATGTCGCTTCCCCTCGCAGGAAAAGTAGCTTTGGTCACCGGCGGCAGCCGCGGCATCGGCGCGGCGATCGCGCGGCGCCTGGGCGCCGACGGCGCCGACGTGGTGCTCACCTACGCCCACGCCGCCGATCAGGCCCAGGCCGTGGCCGCGCAGATCCAGGCCGGCGGGCGCCGCGCGCTGGCGGTGGCCGCCGACAGCGCCGATCCGCAGGCGGTGATCGCGGCGGTGGAACGCACGGTCACCGAGTTCGGCCGCCTCGACATCGTGGTCAACAACGCCGGCGTGTTCGCCTACGGCCCGTTCGAGGAGGAAACCGCGGAGAACTACGAGCGGGTGATGGCGATCCACGTGCGCGCGCCGTTCGTGGCGGCGCAGGCGGCGTCGAAGCATCTGCCGCGCGGCGGACGCATCATCACCATCGGCAGCTGCCTGGGCGAACGCGTCGGCGCGCCGGGCATGGCCTTGTACTCGCTGAGCAAGGCGGCGGTGGTCGGCCTGAGCAAGGGCCTGGCGCAGGACCTGGGCAAGCGCGGCATCACCGTCAACACGGTCCAGCCCGGCCCGATCGACACCGACATGAATCCGGCCGACGGCGAAGGCGCCGATCATCAGCGCGCGGGTCTGCCGCTGGGCGAGTTCGGCAAGGCCGAGGACATCGCCGCGGCGGTGGCGTATCTGGCCGGGCCGGGGGCTGCGTTCGTCACCGGTACGCAGCTTTCGGTGGATGGCGGTTTCTCGGCTTGAGCCATAGCGGAGGCGGCGACCGGATGCCGGTGGCTTCAACCGCGACGTCGCGAAAGTCGCTGGATCTCCGCGTTCGCGGGGATGACGGCTTGAAAGATTCGGGGCGGCGCAAGACCGCGTGCTTGGTCGCCGGCAATGTGCGCATAGCCGCCGTGTCGCGATAACTCCCGGCTTCGCGGGTAAGGCGCGGCAAAGCTGCGAAGCCGCCAAATAAAAACGCCGGGGCTGACCCCGGCGTTTCATTCCCGCAGCACGATGCGCGCCTACGCTGGCGGCATCAGACCTTGTAGCCGGTATGGATCGCGCAGATCCCCGCGCTGAGATTCTTGTAATCCACCCGCGCGAAACCGGCCTCGCTCATCATCCGCTTGAGCTCGTCCTGCGGCGGATGCTTGCGGATGCTCTCGGCCAGATAGCGGTAGCTCTCGCTGTCGCCGGCGAACAACTTGCCCAGGCGCGGCAGCACGTTGAAGGAGTGGAAGTCGTAGATCGGCTTGAACCACTCGGCCTTCACTTCGGAAAACTCCAGCACCCGCGCCTGGCCGCCGACCTTGAGCACGCGCAGCATCTCGCGCAGCGCCGCGTCCTTGTCGGTGACGTTGCGCAGGCCGAAGGCGATGGTGACCAGATCGAAGCTGGCGTCGGGGAACGGCAGCGACTCGGCGTTGCACTGCACGTACTCGAAGCCCGACACCTGGCCGCGGTCGGTCATGCGGTCGCGGCCGACGCGCAGCATGTCGTGATTGATGTCGCCCAGCACGATCACCCCGCGCTCGCCGACCCGGTCGCGCAGCAGCGCTGCGATGTCGCCGGTGCCGCCGGCCAGATCGAGCACGCGGTCGCCGCGGCGGACCTGCGCGGTGGCGGTGAAATAGCGCTTCCAGACCCGATGGATGCCCATGCTCATCAGGTCGTTCATCAGGTCGTAGTTGCCTGCGACCGAGGAGAACACCTCGCCGACCAGCTTGCGCTTTTGTTCGCGCGGCACGTCGCGGAAGCCGAAATGGGTGGTGTCGTCGGATTTGGGGGTGGATTCGCTCATCCGCGGATTATCGCACGGCCCACCGGCGGCGGGCTTTTGTGGGAGGCGGCTTCAGCCCCGAGGCCTTTCGGATTGGCTTTTGTGGGAGGGAGCTTCAGCCCCGATGCTTTCCGCTCCGGCGCGGCGAACCTGACCGAAAAGCATCGGGGCTAAAGCTCCCTCCCACAGAAGCCACAGCCCCTTCCCACAAAAGCCATGCCCCCTGTCCAGCGGTGGCATCATGGCCGCATGACCGCGAACGTGACCTGGCAGGCCAAGGCCTACGCCGATCTGAGCCTGGACGAACTCTACGAGCTGCTGCGCCTGCGCTCGCAGGTGTTCGTGATCGAGCAGAACTGCGTTTACCTGGACCCGGACGACAAAGACCGCCACCCCGAGGCCGTGCACCTGTGCGGCCGCGACGCCGACGGCCGCCTCGTCGCCTACCTGCGCATCCTGCCGGCCGGGCTGAGCTATCCGCAGGTCAGCTTCGGCCGGGTGCTCACCGCCGCCTCGCATCGCGGCCTGGGCCTGGGCGGGCCGATGCTGGAAGCGGCCCTGATCGAAATCGAACGGCGCTGGCCCGGCGCCGACATCCAGATCGGCGCGCAGTCGCATCTGCAGGCCTACTACGGCCGCTACGGCTTCCAGCCGTCGTCCGAGCCCTATGTCGAAGACGGCATCCCGCATATCGACCTGCTGCGGCGCGGGCGCGGCTGAAGCCGGCCCGGCGACGCCGGTTCCGCCCCTGGGAAGGTACGAATCCGCCGATTCGGACGACCCGCACCCTCGCCACGACCACGCTGGAGCCTCCTGAATCCCTCGGAGGTGCGGCATGCGGCAGGGCGCGGTGTGGTTGCGGCGGGCGGCGGCGCTGGTCTTCGGCCTGGGCTGTCTGGCGGTGGCGGTCTACGCCTTTACGTTCTTCTCGCGCGAGACCAGCCTGCGCAATCCCTTCGACGCGCGCTTCGTCGTCTCCGGCTGGGACGTGCCCGGGCATATCTTCGGCGCCGGCATGGCCTTGCTGCTGGCGCCGCTGCAATTGCTGGACGGCGTGCGCCGGCGCTGGCCGCGGCTGCACCGGCTGAGCGGCGGCGTGTACGCGGGCGCCATCTTGATCGCCGCGATCTCGGCGCTGTCGTTGTCGCGTCACTCCCAGGGCGGCGCGGCCAGCGGTTCGGCGTTCGCGTTGCTGGCGGTGATCTGGGTCGGCTGCACGGCCATGGGCATCGGCTACGCCATCCGCCGCGACTTCGCCAATCACC
The DNA here is from genome assembly GCF_052113885.1 of Lysobacter sp. TAB13. Taxonomy (NCBI): domain Bacteria; kingdom Pseudomonadati; phylum Pseudomonadota; class Gammaproteobacteria; order Lysobacterales; family Lysobacteraceae; genus Lysobacter; species Lysobacter sp. TAB13. The sequence goes on from NZ_JBFRDR010000010.1 coordinate 183,313, forward strand.
GGCGCTGGATGCTGCGCAGCGTGGCCTTGACCGCCTCGGCGGTGACGCTGCGGATCATGCTCGGCGTCGGCGCGGCGGCGATGCATTGGCCGTTCGTGCCGGTCTACATCGCCGCGGCCTGGAGCTGCTGGACCGTGAACCTGGCGGTGTGCGAGCTGATACTGCGCTGGCCGTCGATCCGCGCGCGCCGCGCCGCGCGGGCGCTCAACCGTCCGCGTTCGCGCGATGCTGGCGATAAGCGCTGGGCGTGAGCCCCAGCTGGCGCTTGAACGCGGCGTTGAAGGTCGATTTGGATGTGTAGCCGCAGGCAAAGGCGATGTCGAGGATGGTGCGCGTGTCGCCGGCATCGGCCAGGCAGGCGCGCGCGGCTTCGACGCGCTGGCGATTGATGTAATCCCAGAAATGGCCCTCGAAGCGGCGGTTGATGACCTCCGACACCAGGTATTCCGGGTAACCGCTGCGCTTGGCGAGTTGGCCGATGGTCAACGCGGGCTCGCGGTACAACTGCTCCTGGGTCATCAACAGCGACAGCCGCGCTTCGACCGCGGGGAAACGCGGGTCGTCGGCGCCCAGCGATTCGGGCTTGGCCTGAGCCGCCGGTTCGGTCGCGGGCTGCGCGGCCACCGCGACCTGTTTCAGGCTCAGGTAACCGACCACGAAGACCCAGCCCACCACCGCGCCGTAGATCAGCGGGTAATCGATCCAGGGAATGCGCGCGAGCCACTGCGCGAGCGCGATGCACCAGATCACGATCTGCCAGACCGCCATCGCATCGATCCAGCGCAAGGACATGCGGTCGGCATCCGAGCGCCGCTGCAGCAGCCCGCGGCGATAGCGGCGCACGCGCACCAAGCCGGCGAACACGTAGCTCAGGCTGTAGGCGAACAGCATCACGTCCAGCCAGGGCCGCCCCGGCCATTGGCCACCGGCGCGCAGATACTCGAAGAAAGCGCGATCGCGCGCCGCGTCCTGCGCGAACACGCCGGCATTGACCGCCAGCGCGAAGACGAAGCCGGCCAGATGAATGCCATCGCGACGGTTCCACCCGCGCGCTTCGGTCAGCGCGCGCACGTACAGATAGAACGCGCTGCCATAGAGAAACGGAAACAGGCCGACCAGCCGGTACGCCTTCAGCAGTTCCGGCGCCGGTCCGTGGAAATACACCGCCTTGACCGCCAGATCGACGCCGATCAGCGCGACCCAGACCGCCAGTACCCGGTTGGCCTGGGTATTGACCGGCCGTCGCCACAAGGCCAGCGCCAACAGCGCCGCCTGGCCGACTCCGATCGCGAATACGAGGCTCCAGAAGATCATGCAGCGCGAATCTGCGAGGTGGCGGCCGATGCGCCTAGTATGCCGCCGCGCCTGTCGACCGCGCCGGGCCGGCGCGCCACACTGAGCGCCTGACATCAGGAGTTCCGCATGATCGCCACCCCCGACTATCGCGCCCTGCTCGCCACCGCCGTCGCCGAAGCCCGCCAGGGCCTGGCCGAAGGCGGCATCCCGATCGGCGCGGCGCTGTACCACAACGACGGCCGCCTGCTCGGCTGCGGCCACAACCGCCGCATCCAGGAAGGCGACCCGTCGGTGCACGGCGAAACCGACGCCTTCCGCAAGGCCGGCCGCCAGCGCCGCTACCGCGACACGATCATGGTCACCACGCTGGCGCCGTGCTGGTACTGCAGCGGCCTGGTGCGCCAGTTCAACATCGGCACCGTGGTGGTCGGCGAGTCGGTCAACTTCAGCGGCGGCGTGGACTGGCTGCGCGAGAGCGGCGTCAACGTGATCGATCTGGCCGATCAGGAATGCATCGAGCTGCTCGGCGGCTACATCGCGGCCAATCCGGATGTCTGGAACGAGGACATCGGCGAGGATTGATCGGTGCCGGCCGGCGTCCGCATTCGCCGCCAACCCGCCCGGCCGCCCGGCCGCCGCGTGTCGGCGAAGCTGTGACGGCCGCCGCGCGGCGAAGCGGCGGCCGCTGTGCAAGCGCTCGCGCGCGGGTGCAGAATTCTTGCCGATGCGCGCGCCGTCGCTCCCGCCCCCGTTGATTCGTCCCTATCTGCTCAGCGACTGGCCGCGCCTGTGCGAAATCCACGACCGCGCGCGCCTGGACGAACTGCGGCTCAGCGCCGACGTCGCCGCATTCCGCAGCCTGGCGCGCACCGCGCACAGCGAGGGCCTGTTTCTGGACCGGCTGGATGTCGCCGAGATCGACGGCATCGTGCAAGGCTTCGTCGCTTATCGGCGCAGTTCCTTGAACTGGCTGTACGTGCACCCCGACGGCTATCGGCGCGGCATCGGCCGCAGCCTGCTGCGTCATGCGATCGCGTTTTCCGGCCCGCTGTTCCGCACCCAGGCCCTGGACGGCAACGAGCCGGCGCTGAGTCTGTATCGCTCGGAAGGTTTCGTCGAAATCGAACGCCGGCCCGGGCGGCTGGCCGACAGCGATGAGTTTCCGACGATGGGGGTGATTCTGGAGCGGCGGCGGTGAGCGCTGCGGGTTGGATGGGGTGATGGCATTCGCGACGGGGCGAATGGAGGGAGAGGATTTGGGGCTTGGGGCTTGGGGATTTGGGGCTTGGGCGGAGGCGGCAGAGCTACATCGCTCCGGTTGGTTTCACCACCATCAGCCAGAAAATCACCATCACGCTGGAAAACGCCGGCCATCCCAGCCAGAACCACCAGCGCATGGTGCGGTGATACGCGGCCGGCAAGGGCTCGCCCGCGGCCGCGGCCTGCGCCGCCAATCGCCGCGCGCGCGCCTGCAGCCACAGCACCGGCAGCCAGCACGCGCCGACCACGAAGAACAACAGCAGCGCGGTCTTGAGCCAGAACACCGAGGCCGGAACGCCCAGGTGCAGCATTAGCCACACGCCGGTGGCGAACTGCACGATCACCGCCGGCGCGGTGAAACAGGCGTCGGCGATCACCACCGTGCGCGCGGTTTCGGCGATGACTTTCGGATCGCCGCGCTTGTGCGCGATCCAGAAGAAGAACGCGATGCCCAGGCCCGTGCCGAACAGCAGGGTCGAGGACAGGATGTGAATCCACTTCACCCACAGATAATCCATCGCCGCCTTATCTCCGATCCGCCAACACCCAGGCCACCGCGAGCGCGGGCAGCACCACCAGATTCTTCGCCAGTCCGCCCAGCGGGTCCAGCCATTGCGCCGGCAGCAGCACACCGAACGCGAGCGTGTAGGCCAGCACGCTGAGGCCCATCAAGCCGAGCATCCAGCGCACGCGCCAACCGAACAACAAGCCCAGCGCGAGCGCCGTGTCCAGACCCGCGGTGGCGCGCGCGAGTAACACCGGCTGCAGCGATACCATCGGCGAATGCGCGGCCATCGCTTCGATCGTCGCCGCCGGCGTGAGCCAGCCGGCGACGGCGGAGATCAGCCACAGCGCGACGATCGCCAGACGCAGCGTCGGCGCGAGGAAATACAGCTGCGCCTGCCAGCGATCCTGCACCTGGCTCGGCGTCGCCGCGAGCGCCTGGGTCAGATCGCGCGTCGCGTAACCGAAGTCGGCCTGCAGGCGCGCGTGCGCGTCCGGCGCGGTCACGTTGCCGCGGCGGAGCATGCGCCACATGGTTTCGCCCACCGGGCCGCGGCCCAGGCGTTCGCTGATCGCGACCTGCAGGCTCACCAGCGCTTCGGGAAACGCCACCGCGCCGCTGCCGTCGATGCGCAGCCAACGCCGCCACGCCAGTTGATACTCGCGCAGCGACATCGGCCGCGGGCTGCCGATCTGATAGATGCCGGTCTGCTCGCCCCCCGCCGCGCGCGCGGCGATTTCGCCCAGGTCCTCCGCCGCGACCGGCTGCAACGGCCAGCGGCCGTCGCCGGGCAGCAGATGACGGCCGGGAAACGCCGCCAGCGCGCGCAGCAGCGAGGTGCCGCCGTACGAGCCCGACGCGGCGTAGACCACCGACGGGCGCAGCACGACCGCCCGCAATGGTAGCGCCAGCAGCGCGTCGTCGAAGCGGTGCTTGCTGGCGATGAAGCCGCCGTCGGCGGGTTCGCCCAGGGCCGAGATCTGCACGAACCGTTGCACGCCGGTGTCGAGGCAGGCCTGCGCCAGCGCCAGCGGGCCGTCGATGTGGATGGTCTGGAAAGTTTGTTCGCCGCTCTCGCGCAGGATGCCGGCTACGTTGATCACCGCGTCCACGCCGCGCAGGGTGTCGTGCCAGTCCTGCGGCGCGGTCATGCGCGCCAGATCGGCCACGCGCTGGTCTGCACGCAACTCGCGGCCGCTGTCGCGCACGCCGCGCAGGATGCGCCAGCCGTGGCGTTGCAGGCCGGCGATGAGGTAACCGGCGAGGAAGCCGTTGGCGCCGATGACCAGCGCGGTGCGTGCCGCGGGGCTGTCGGTGCGCGCGTCGGTCCGCGGCGCGAGAGCGGTGTCGTCCATGGGGCGACAAGGTAGCAGAGGGGATGGGGGATGGCGCGGCAACTATGCTCCCTCCCGCCTGTCCGAAGAGTTCCCTCTCCCGCTTGCGGGAGAGGGCTAGGGTGAGGGGAGCTTTTGCTTTTCGGAATGCAAGAAAGCAAAGCGGCTCGCGCCTGCGACGCTCGCTCCCCTCACCCCAACCCCTCTCCCGCAAGCGGGAGAGGGGCTCTAGTAGCGCTCTCGTTTGTAATAGTTCGCGGCAAAAGCGCGAGCGATTACAGAATGTACCGACTCAAATCCGGATCCTGCACCAACTCGCCCAGATGCTGATCGACATACGCGCGATCGATCGTTACCGCCTGCCCATCGCGATCGGGCGCTTCATAGCTCAAGGTATCGAGCAGACGCTCCAGCACCGTATGCAACCGCCGCGCACCGATGTTTTCCTGGCGCTCGTTGACCTGCGCTGCGATCTCGGCCAACCGCTCCACCGCATCGGCGGTAAAGGTGAGATTCACGCCCTCGGTCTTGAGCAGTTCGACGTACTGCGTCGTCAACGCCGCCTTCGGCTCGGTCAGGATGCGGACGAAATCGTCCTTGCTCAGCGCGGTGAGTTCCACGCGGATCGGGAAACGGCCCTGCAGCTCCGGAATCAGATCGCTGGGCTTGGCCAAATGGAACGCGCCCGAAGCGATGAACAGGATGTGGTCGGTCTTCACCGCGCCGTACTTGGTGCTGACGGTCGAACCTTCCACCAGAGGCAGCAGATCGCGCTGCACGCCTTCGCGGCTGACATCGCCGCCGCTCATGCCCGATTCGCCGCGCTTGGCAACCTTGTCGATCTCGTCGATAAAGACGATGCCGTGCTGTTCGCAAGCCTCGATCGCGGCCTGACGGATCTCGTCTTCGTTGACCAGCTTGGCCGCTTCTTCCTCGATCAACTGCGGACGCGCGGCCTTGATCGACAAATGCTTCTTGTTGGTCTTGCCGCCGGACACCTGCGAGAACATCTGCCGCAGCTGCTGGCCCATTTCTTCCATGCCCGGCGGCGCCATGATGTCGACGCCGACGTTCACCGCGGTTTCGATCTCGATCTCGCGCTCGTCCAGCTCGCCGCTGCGCAGTTGCTTGCGCAGCTTGGCGCGGGTGTCGTTGTCGGGCGCGCTGAGGTCGGCGGCGGGGGTTTCCGAGCCGAAGCCGAAACCGCCGGGCACGCGCTTGGGCAGCAGCGCGTCGAGGATGCGGTCCTCGGCGCGGTCTTCGGCCTGGGTGCGCACGCGGATCTTGGCTTGCTCGCGATACAGCTTGACCGCGGTGTCGGCCAGATCGCGCACGATCTGCTCCACGTCCTTGCCGACGTAGCCGACCTCGGTGAAGCGGGTGGCTTCGACCTTGACGAACGGTGCGTTGGCCAAGGTCGCCAGACGCCGCGCGATCTCGGTCTTGCCCACGCCGGTCGGGCCGATCATGAGGATGTTCTTGGGCATGACTTCGTTACGCAGATCGTCGTCGAGCTGCATGCGGCGCCAGCGGTTGCGCAGCGCGATGGCGACCGCGCGCTTGGCGGCGTGCTGGCCGACGATGTGTCGATCCAGCTCCTGCACGATTTCGCGCGGGGTCATGGTGGCGTGGCTGTTGTCGGGTTTCATGGCTTTTCGGGAATGGGGAATTGAGAATCGGGAATCGAAAGAGCACGAGCCGTCGGCGGAGACGGGAAGAAATCGCGCTTGCGATTCCCGATTCCCGATTCTCCATTCCCGGCTTTAAAGCTCCTCCACCACGACATTGCGATTGGTATAGATGCACACATCGCCGGCGATGCCGATCGATTCGGTGGCGATGGTGCGCGCGTCCAGCTGGGTGTGGGCGATCAGCGCGCGCGCCGCGGACAAGGCGTACATGCCGCCGGAGCCGATGGCGATGATGCCGTCTTCCGGTTCGATGACATCGCCGGTGCCGCTGATGATCAAGGACGTTTCCTTATCGGCCACCGCGAGCAGCGCTTCGAGTTTTCCCAGGCGCCGTTCGGTGCGCCAGTCTTTGGCCAACTCGACCGCGGCGCGGGTCAACTGGCCGTGCTTTTCCAGCTTGGCTTCGAACAATTCGAACAGGGTGAACGCGTCGGCGGCGGCGCCGGCGAAACCGGCCAGGACCTGGCCGTCGCGGCCCAGGCGCCGCACTTTGCGCGCGTTGGATTTCATGACCGTGTGACCCAGCGTCACCTGGCCGTCGCCGGCCACGGCGACGCGCCCGTCGCGGCGTACCGAGACGATGGTCGTTGCGTGAAACACATTGGGATTCTGACTCGGGTCCATTGCGACCTCCAGGATGCTGTAACCCTGGATGGGGTCGCCGGAACGCTTGTCAAGGGCCCCGTTGGGGCCGGGAACGAGTTAAGAGGAGTGAGGAACGAGTAAGAGCCGACGCCGCCCCACTCTTTCCTCACTCCTCTCAACTCACTCCTGCTTCTTCCGCTTGGCGCGCGGATGCGCCGCGTCGTACACCTTCGCCAGATGCTGGAAATCCAGGTGCGTGTAGATCTGGGTGGTGGCGATGTCGGCGTGCCCGAGCAGTTCCTGCACGCCGCGCAGATCGCCGGAGGATTCCAGGATGTGGCTGGCGAAGGAATGCCGCAGCAGATGCGGGTGCACGCGCTTGAACAAGCCCTGGCGCTGGGCCAGCTGGCGGATGCGCAACTGCACCGCGCGCGGCGTGATCGGCCCGCCGCCGCGGCCGGGAAACACTTGCGCGTCGTTACCGGCGCCGGTGGACGCACGCCATTGCGCCAGCGCCTGGCGCGCATGCGAGCCCAGCGGCACGATGCGTTGCTTGCTGCCCTTGCCCAGCACCGTCACCAGCGCGTCGTCGAGATCCAGATCGCGCCAGCGCAGCGCGCACAGCTCGCTCAGGCGGATGCCGGAGGAATAGAACAATTCCAGCAAGGCGCGATCGCGCAGGCCCAGCGGCGCGTCGGTCGGCACTTCGACCAGCGCCTTGGCTTCGTCGGGATCGAGCACCTGCGGTAGTTTGCGCGGCGCTTTGGGCGCGCGGATCGGCGCGGCCGGGCTGGCCGGCAACGCGCCCTGCTTGACCTGCCAAGCGTAGAAGCTGCGGCAGGCCGACAAGCGCCGTTGCAGGCTCTTGGCGGTGAGCCCGCGCCGGTGTTCGGCGGCGATGAACGCGCGCACGTCCTCGACCTGCAAGGCGAGCACATCGCCGCGGCCGTAGTGTTCGCACCATTGCGTCAACGCGCCCAGATCGCGCTGGTAGGCGTCCAGCGTATGCGCGGACATGCGCTTTTCCACGCGCAGATGGTCGAGGAAGTCGGCGACGGCGCTCATGTCAGGCGATCCTACGCGCTTCGAACGCGGGCGGCATGCGTCCGCGCGAACCCGCTGCGCGCGCAAGCGTCGCGCGGCGGCGACGGGTCAGTCGTAACGCCGCAACGCCACCGCCAGCGACTCGCCCATCATGCGCAGGAACAAGGTGCCCATGCCGGGGAAGAAACGGTTGGCGTCGCGGCTGCCGACCGCGATCAGGCCGGTGCCGGGCAGCGCCAGCAAAGCGGTGGATTGCACGTCGCCGGCGCGCTCGCCGTACAGCACGGCGTGTTTTTCCGGCTGCAGGCGGCCGCACAGCGGTTCGCCGTCGTTGAGCACGTCGCGGAACGGTTGCAGGCGCGGGTCGGTTTCTTCGATGACCTGCAGCCATTCGCTGTCGGCCAGGGTATCGTAGCGGCGGAACACGATCAGCCGGACCAGATCGCCGTTGAAATCCTCCGCCAGGCTCGCGGCCATCGCGCGCAATGTGTCGGCGGCGTTGGTCTGGCGCATCAGCGCCAAAGTCAGCTGGTGGGTGCGCACGGCCAGGCGCTCGTTTTCCTGCGCGTTGCCGAACAATTCGTGCAGGCGCCGCGACAGTTCGCGGTTCTTGTCGCGCAGCACTTCCAGCTGGTAGCTCGCCAGCGAGGCGGCCGAGCCTTCCTCGCGCGGCACCACCAGGCTCATCGACAGGTCGGGGAACTGCTGCAGGAAGCGCGGATGGCGGCGCAGCCATGCGGCGATTTCGTGCGCGCCGGGCTCGGCCGGCTTGTCGCCGGATCTGTCGCTCATCGGTTCCATTCTCCTTCGAATACGAATGCGGTCGGCCCGGACATCGACAAGGTGCTGTCGTCATCGGGCCAGACGATGCGCAACTCGCCGCCGGGCAATTGCACGGCGACCTCGCGCTGGATGCGGCCGCGCTGCATCAGCACCGCCGCGGCGGCGCAGGCGCCGCTGCCGCAGGCCAGGGTTTCGCCGACGCCGCGCTCGTACACGCGCAGGCGGATGCGGTCGGGCGCGATGACTTGCGCGAAACCGACGTTGGCCGATTCGGGAAACTCCGCGCTGGATTGCAGCATCGGGCCGATGGTTTCCACCGGCGCGGCATCGACGTCGTCCACTTCGATCACCGCGTGCGGATTGCCCATCGATACCGCGCCGAAACCGATCACGGTGTCGTGGACGTCGAGGACGTACTGGTCCTGGCGGGTCGAATAGCCGTGCAGCGGGATGCGCGCGGGATCGAACTCAGGCCGGCCCATGTCGATGCGGTAGCGGCCCTCGCCGAGCGGCCACACCGCATGGCGTCCGGCCGGGCTGTCCACCGCGAAGCTGCCCTCGCCGGCGGCGCCGTCGCGGACCAGCCAGGCGGCGATGCAGCGCGCGCCGTTGCCGCATTGCTGCGAGGCCGAGCCGTCGGAATTCCAGATCCGGTAGGAGGCGACCGCGCCGTCGCTGAGCGGGTCTTCGATGGTGAGGATCTGATCGCAGCCCACGCCGAGGTGGCGGTCGGCGAAGTGGCGGCACAGCGCGGCGTCGGGTTGCGGCTGGCCGCCGCGCAGATCCAGCACGACGAAGTCGTTGCCGGCGCCGTGCATCTTGCTGAAACGCTGCGGCGCGGCCGCGGCGATCGCGGACTCAGCCATCGCCCTGGCCGCCGGAGGAGGCGGGAGTGGGCTCGACCGGCGGATCGGCCGGCGTTTGTCCGTCCTTGCCGTCCTGGGTCTTCTTGTCCTTGCCCTCGGCGTCCTTGGTCCCGGCCGGGGGCAGCACCGACTGCAGCGGCGGCGCCGGCAGCGTGGACTTCTTGGCCGTGTTCGGATCGGTGGCGACCGGCGGGTCGTTGGCGTTGGAGATGGTCACCGGCACTTCGCCGGGCTTGGCGCGCGGCGCCTGCTGCGGCGCGGGCTGGGTCGGCAGGACCAGCGGGCCCTTGTTGCCGCAAGCGCTCAGGACCAGGGTCAGTGCGCTCGCGATCAGCGCGGTCGAAATCGGGGACGTGGCATGGCGTGCATTCATGGGCCGAAGTGTAGCCCGCGAGGCCGGCCGAAACGAACCCGGCCGGCGCGGTCGGGCGCGCGGCGAGGTTGCGCCGGTTCAGGCTGAGCGCTCAGCCGCGCGGCGGTTCCGGCCGGCGCCACAGCCAGATCGCGACCGCGGTCATGATCGCGATGCCGCTCGCCCACATCCACCACTTGGGCGAGGTCAGGATCATGATCGCCGCGCACACCGCCATCATCGACACTGCCAGGCGCTTGGCCCGGCGGCTGACCGCGCCGTGCGCCTGCCAGTCGCGGATCATCGGCCCGAACTGGCGGTGCGCAAGCAGGCGCGCGTGCAGGCGCTCGGAGCCGCGCGCGGCGGCGAACGCCGACAGCAGCACGAACGGCACCGTCGGCAGCCCCGGCACGACGATACCGACGATGCCCAGGCCCAGGCTGGTGTAGGCCAGCAGCCACCAGGCCCAGCGGAAGCGGCTTTGGGCTTGCGGGCGCGTGGGTTCGGGGGCCGGCGCGGCGGAGGGCGCGGCGTCGGTGCGCTCGGCGTCCTGCCCGGGCTGGGGGTCGGCGGAGGTGGGCGGAACGGGCATGCCGGGAGTATGCGGCTGGGCGCAGTTGTTGTCGGGGGTGCGGGAGAGATGGCGGGGATCGCGGGGGTTTCAAGCGGGGTGTTGAAGGTGGGGCTGCGCGGCGATTTGAGCGAAGAGCATCGGGGCTGAAGCCCCTCCCACAAGAGCCGCGAAAGCATCGGGGCTAAAGCCCCTCCCACAAGAGCGGCCGTGGCTCCGATGATTTTTGTGGGAGGGGCTTCAGCCCCGATGCTTTTCGCTCAGCGACTACGCAGCTTCCACAACACACGCCCCCCCAACCCCAGCGCCGAAAACAACGAACCCGGCATACGCCGGGTTCGTCTGACCATTACACCGGCCCGAAGGCCGCGGCGCGGCGCTTACTTGATCGAAATATCCGCGCTGACCTGCATCTGATCGATCATGAAGGCATACATCTCCGACTGTTCGCGGTACTTGCGGAAGCGGCCGGACTTGCCGCCGTGGCCGGCGTCCATGTTGGTGCGGAACAACACCGGCTGCGCGCCGGTGTCCAGGTCGCGCAGACGCGCCACGTACTTGGCCGGCTCCCAGTACTGCACCTGCGAATCCCACAGGCCGGTGCCGACGAACATCGCCGGATACGCCTGCTTCTTCAAGTTGTCGTAGGGCGAATAAGTGAGCATGTAGTCGTAGTAATCCTTCTTCTCCGGATTACCCCATTCGTCGTACTCGTTCGTGGTCAGCGGAATGCTGGCGTCGAGCATGGTGGTCACCACGTCCACGAACGGCACCTGCGACAACACCACGCGGTATTTGTCCGGCGCCATGTTGCTGATCGCGCCCATCAACAGGCCGCCGGCGCTGCCGCCGTACGCGGCGACGCGGTCGGGCGCGGCGTAGCCGGCCTTGACCAGGTCTTCGGTGACGTCGATGAAGTCGGTGAAGGTGTTCTTCTTGTGGAACAGCTTGCCGTCGTCGTACCACTTGCGGCCCATTTCCTGGCCGCCGCGGATGTGGGCGATGGCATAGACCATGCCGCGATCGAGCAGGCTGACGATGGTGCTGTTGAAGCCCGGGTCCATCGACAGGCCGTAGCTGCCGTAGGCGTACTGCAGCATCGCCGCCTTGCCGTTCTTCTCGAAGCCCTTCTTGTACACCAGCGACACCGGCACTTTGACGCCGTCGCGCGCGGTCGCCCAGAAGCGCTCGGTCACGTACTTGTCCGCGTCGAAGCCGATCACCGGCTGGCGCTTGAGCAGCTTGCGCTCGCCGGTCTTCGTATTGAGCTCGTAGGTGGTCGCCGGCGTGGTCAGCGAGGTGTAGGTGTAGCGCAGCCACGGCGTGTCGTGTTCGGAATTGGTGGACAGGCCCATCGAGAACGCCGGCTCATCGGCCTTGACGAACTCTTCCTTGCCGTCCTTGCCGATCAGGCGCAGGCGTTCGAGCGCGTTGGAGCGTTCGGCCACCGCGGTGAAGCCGTCGAACAGTTCGAAGCCTTCGATGAACACGTCGTCGCGGTGGGCGATCCAGTCCTTCCACTCCTTGCGCGACTGCGAACCGTCCGGCGCGGTGACCAGCTTGAAGTTCGGCGCCGGCTTGCCGTCGGCGCCGGGGGCGTTGGTGCGGATCACCCAGCGGCCGTCGAGACGGTCGGCGTCGTATTCGACATCGCGCTCGCGCGGCGCCAGCACCACGAACTGCTTCGGATCGGCGGCCGGCGCGCAACGGGTTTCGCTCGACACCGTGCTGTGCACGCTGATGCACAGGTAGGCGTCGTCGCGGGTGCGGCCGATGCCCATGTAGAAGCTGTCGTCCTTTTCCTCGTAGACCAGCGTGTCGCTGGCCGCCGGCGTGCCGAGCACGTGCTTCTTGACCCGCACGGTCAGCAGCGTTTCCGGATCGTTCTCGACGTAGAACAGGGTCTTGTTGTCGTCGGCCCATACCAGGTCGGTGGAGGCGTTATCGATGACCTCCGGATAGATCTCGCCGGTCGCCAGATTCTTGAAACGGATCTTGTACTGACGGCGGCCGACGGCGTCGTCGGCCCAGGCCAGGATGGTGTTGTCCTGGGTCAGTTCCATGCCGCCGACGTTGAAGTAATCCTTGCCCTTGGCCATGGCGTTGACGTCGAGCAGGATCTGCTCGGCCTCCTCCATGCTGCCCTTGCGGCGCGCGTGGATCGGATAGTCCTGGCCGGTTTCGAAGCGGGTGTAGTACCAGTAGCCGCGCTCGCGGTACGGCACCGAGCTGTCGTCCTGCTTGATGCGGCCGACGATCTCGTCGTACAGCTTGTCTTCCAGCGGCTTGAGCGGCTTCATGAACGCGTCGGCGTAGGCGTTCTCGGCGTTGAGGTACGCCAGCATCTGCGGGTTCTTGCGCTTGTCGTCGCGCAACCAGTAGTACTCGTCGCTGCGCTGGGCGCCGTGCGGCGCCTTGACTTCATGCGGCTTCTTGGCGGCGTCGGGCGGCGTGGGCAGGCCGGCGGCGGAGACGGAGAGGGTCGTGGTCATCAGGAGCGTGGCCGCTAACGTGAATAGAGTCGGTTTCATATAGGGTCCGATTACGTGATACGCAATGGCGTGGCCCGCGACAGCGGGGCCGCAACGCGCCAACGGGCGCCCGAAGGCGCCCGTTGGATGGCCGATCCGTGCGAGCCGGCCGCGCCGGTCACTTCGCCAGTTGTTCCCACAGGAAGGTGTAGGCCAGGGCGTTCATGTGCGCCTGCTGGGCGTTGTTGGCCGCGCCGCCGTGGCCGCCTTCGACGTTTTCGTAGTAGGTCACGTTCTTGCCGGCGTCGAGCATCTTCGCCGCCATCTTGCGCGCATGGCCCGGATGGACGCGGTCGTCCTTGGTCGAGGTCATGAAGATCACCGGCGGGTATTCGCGCTTGGCGTCGAACAGGTGGTACGGCGAGAAGGTCTTGATGAACGACCAGTCGGCGGTGTCCGGATTGCCGTATTCGGCCATCCACGAAGCGCCGGCCAGCAAGTGGTTGTAGCGCTTCATGTCGAGCAGCGGCACCTGCACCACCACCGCGCCGAACAGCTCCGGGTACTGGGTCAGCATGTTGCCGGTGAGCAGGCCGCCGTTGCTGCCGCCCTGCACGCCCAGGTGCGGGGTGCTGGTGATCTTGCGCGCGATCAGGTCGCGGCCGACCGCGGCGAAATCCTCATAGGCCTTGTGGCGATTGGCCTTGAGCGCGGCCTGGTGCCAGCGCGGACCGTACTCGCCGCCGCCGCGGATGTTGGCGACCGCGTACACGCCGCCCTTCTCCAGCCAGCCCTTGCCGATGCCGCCGGAATAGGCCGGGGTCAGCGAGATTTCGAAACCACCGTAGCCGTACAGCAGCGTCGGCGCCTTGCCGTCGAACTTCAGATCCTTCGGCCGCACCACGAAATACGGCACGCGGGTGCCGTCTTCGCTCTTGGCGAAGTGTTGCTCGATCGTGTCCTTGGAGGAATCGAAGAAGGTCGGATTGGTCTTGAGCGTCTGCGGCGGCTTGCCGATGTCGGCCAGCGCCAGCGTGGTCGGGGTGACGTAGTCCGACGCGCTCAGCCACACCGCGTCGCTGTCGTCGCTGTCCACCGCGCCCACCGACACCGTGCCGAACGCCGGCGCGCCGACGAAGGCGCTGCGCGTCCATTCGCCCGCGCCGGCATCGGCCGGCGGCGTCAGCACGCTGAGCTTGTACTTGACGTCGTCGAGCACGTTGACGACCAGGTGATGGCGCGTCCACACCGCGCTCGCCAGCGAAGTGGTGTCGGTCGGCGCGAACAAGGTGGTGAAGCCGCGCTTGCCCTTGAGGAAGTCGTCGAACTTGATCGCGATCAGGCTGCCGGAGGCGTACTTCTTGCCGCCGGCTTCATACGCGTCGCGCAGCTCGGCGATCAGCCATTCGCGGTGAACGTACTTGTTGGCCGAGTTGGGCAGATCGATCTTTGTCAGCTTGCCGTCCTGGCCGCGCAGGTACAGCTCATCGTTGTAGAACGCCAGCGCGCGCTGGACGAAATCGCGCTCGAAGCCCTCGGTCGGGTCGTGCCAGGCCGCCACCGACATGTCGCTGTCCTTGCCCTCGTACACCGGCGTGGCCTCGGCCATCGGCGTGCCGCGCTTCCACAGGCGCACGGTGCGCGCGTAGCCCGAGGTCGTCATCGTGCCCTTGCCGAAATCGGTGGCGACGTAGACGTGGTCGCGATCGATCCAGCTCAGGTTGCCCTTGGCTTCGGGACGGAAGAAGCCGTCCTTGATCCAGGTCTTGCTGGTGAGGTCGAACTCGCGGGTAACGTCGGCGTCGGAGCCGCCGCGCGACAGCGCGATCAGGCAGCGCTGATATTCAGGCCGCAGGCATTCGGCGCCGTGCCAGACCCATTGCTCGTTTTCCTGCGCGTTGAGCGCGTCCAGGTCGATCACCGTCTCCCACTTGGGCTGGTCCTTGCGGTACTCCTCCAGCGTGGTGCGGCGCCACAGACCGCGCTGATGCTGCGCGTCCTTCCAGAAGTTGTAGTAGTAGGCGCCGATCTTCTCCACGCCGGGGATCTTGGCGTTGGAATCCAGGATGGCGAGGATGCTGCTTTCGAGCTGCTTGAACTGCGGCGTCGCCGCCAGCTGCGCTTCGGTCTTGGCGTTGCGGGCGTGGACCCAGTCCAGCGCGCGCTTGCCCTCGACGTCTTCGAGCCAGGCATAGGGATCGTCGGTCACGGGCGCCTCCTGGGCGTGTACGGCGCCGGAGGCCGAAGCCGCGGCCAGACCGGCCGCGAACAACAAGGACTGACAGGTCTGCGACATCGTGGGCATGGCTCATCCGGTGCAAAAGGAAGGCCGCCACGCTAGCACAGGGCGGGAGGGGCTCCGCCCTGTCCAAGGTCATGTAGGGAGTTGCCCGGTTTGGCGCGTTGCCCGCGCGCTGCCGCGGTGCCGCCGGGAGTGCGCCCGGCCGCCGCATTCGCGGCCGGCGCGCCGCCACATTCCGCACAGGCGGCGCGCCGGCGCCGTATCGATCAAGCCACCCGCGGCAGCGGCCACGCCGTGACCGCCGGGCGCAGGCGGCGGCGCGCCTGCACCGATCCGCGGCGGCGGCGGCGCAGCGCCGGTTCGGCCTGACTGGCCGGGTTCTGCCGCCACGACGGCAGCCGGAACCGATGCAGCGCCCACCACGCCAGCGCCGGCATCGCCACCAACCACAACGGCAGCCAGCCGATGACGGCATGACTGCCGCGCGCGCCGGGCAGCATCAGCACCAGCAGGCAGCCGATGGCGACCGCGTAACCGAGCGCGGTGTCCAGGTCGGCGTGGAGAGAGCCGGCCTCATCGGCGGCGGAACGGGCGGTGGGCGCGGTAGCGGTCATGACCTGACTCCGGAACGGTGCTTGAGGGGTGGGCTGTCGGGATTCCACCTTCCGGGGGCTGCGTCTCAGAGGCTGCGATGTTCAGGACCGTTGATCAGGATGGGGCTTGGGCGCTTGGTTGGCCATTGCGGTCGTAGCCGCCGCGGCGCGGCGGCTCGCGCGGTTGCGGTTGCGGTTGCGGTTGCGGATGCGGTTGCCGTTGCCGTTGCCGTTGCCGTTGCCGTTGCCGAGATTTTGCTTTGGCTTGGCTTGGCTTGGCTTGGCTTGGCTTTGCCATGCCCTGCTTCGGCTTCGGCTTTGCTTTTGTTGCTGTTGCTGTTGCCGTTGCTGGGCGCAGCTTGTAACTCGCGAGACCAGGGACACCCGGAGGGCGGCGCACATGGACGTGCGCCGGGTCCCACCTTGGGCAGGATGCCCAATGTGGGACCTGCCTGCGCAGGCATCGCACTCGTGGCTTTTGACTCGAAACAGCCTAAAGCCCTTTCTTTGGTTACTTTCTTTGTGGCTTTGGACAAAGAAAGTGACCCGCCGCTCTATGGCGGAAGCGTTTAGCGTTTGATCTTGATCTTGCTTGAGAGCTTCTGCCTTTTTGCTCGTCATTCCCGCGAAGGCGGGAATCCAGGGCCTTTCGTGCGAGAACGCTTGAAGTCGCTGGATTCCCGCCTTCGCGGGAATGACGAGCAAAAGAAGCCTCAAGCAAGAGCAAGAGCAAGAGCAAGAGCGGAAGCAAGATCAAACGCCTAAAGCTTCCGCCATGGAGCGGCGGGTCACTTTCTTTGTCCAAAGCGACAAAGAAAGTAACCAAAGAAAACGCTTTGGGCTGTTTCGAGTCAAAAGCCACGAGTGCGGTGCTTGCGCAGGCAGGTGCCACATTGGGCATCCTGCCCAAGGTGGCACCCGGCGCACGTCCATGTGCGCCGCCCTCCGGGTGTCCTTCGGTCTCGCGAGTTACAGGCGGCGCCCAGCAACGGCAACAGCAAAAACAAAAGCGAAGCCGAAGCCGAAGCCGAAGCCGAAGCACTTCAAAAGTAAAATCAAGCCAAAGCAAAATCTCGGCAACGGCAACGGCAACGGCAACGGCAACAGCAACAGCAACGGCAACAGCAACGGCAACCGCCACAGCAACTGCAACAACAACAGCCCCGGCAACGGCCACAGGCAGGCGTAGTGCAGCCGCAGCCGCAGCCGCAGCCGCAGCCGCAGCCGCAGCCGCAGCGCAAGCTTGCAACTTCAAGTGTCGTTTATCCGAAACAGCAACCGAAAGATGGAACCATCTTCCAAGAGCCCAACGGCCGCAAAAGCCGCACCCCAAGCGCGAATACCCACACGCCGAAAGCCAGATACCAAAGGCCCCGAACGCGCCCTCAGTACCCCGCCTTGTCCAAGGCCTTCTCCGCCTCTTCCCGCCCCAGCGCGATCAATTCCTTCGCCCGCCAGAACTCATAGAACTGACAGGCATCGCGCGGAATCCGAATCACCAGCTCCGGCGGGTCCAACGCCAACTGCACGCGCGCGATCTGCGCCTGCATCATGTCCAACGAACGCGCCATCAACTCGCTGAAACTCAACTCGTGCGGCGCTTCCTCGCCCGCAGCGTTGGCCTCGGGCTGATAGCTGCGGCGGAACCAGCGCGACAACAGCGACGGCGGCTTGATCGACGCCACCTGCAAGGCCTGCGCCTTGTCGGCGCCGTTGTGATGCGCCAGCCCGCCCGGCGGCTGGTCGGGCCAGCCGTGCATGTCCACCGCGATCAGGCGCTGCGCATCGGACAGGCGCGTGGCGGTGATCGGCAACGGCGCCAACAGGCCGCCATCGACCAGTTCGCGGCCGTGCAATTCGTAAGGCGTGAACACGCCGGGGATCGCGATCGAGGCGCGCACCGCGTCCCACAGGTCGCCTTCGCGCAGCCATACCTCGCGCTGGCGTACCAAATCGACTGCGACGGCGGTGAAATCCACTTCCAGGTCTTCGATGCGCGGCTCGCCGGCGAGTTCGCGCAGCGCGTGCATCAGCCGCTCGCCGCGGAACAGCGCCGGCTGGCCGAACACCGGATCGAGCAGCCGCAGCATGTCGGTGCGGCTCATGCTGTAGAGCCAGTCGCGATAGACGCCCATCTTGCCGGCGGCGAACAAGCCGCCGACCAGCGCGCCGCTGGAGGAACCGGCGATCGAGACGATGCGCAGCCCGCGCTCCTGCAGCGCTTCGATCACGCCGATCTGCGCCAGCCCGCGCGCGCCGCCCGCGCCCAGAACCAGCGCGACCGGTTCGCCGCTTTGAATGTGCGGGGCGTCGGCTCCGGCCATCAGTGACCGTAGTTGCTCAGCGCCAGTTCCAGCATCGACTTGGCCTGCTCGCGCAGCACCACCGGCTCGACGATTTCAGCATCGCTGCCGTAATGCATCACGTCCATCAACAACTCGCGCCCGGCGCTGTAGGGCACCTTGAGCTCATAGCGGCCGTCGGGCAGGAAACGGCCCTGTTGCTGCGAATGCCAATGCTCGTCGGCGACCCAGCGCGCGGCCTTGGCACTGAAGACGATGGTCGCCCAGCCCTTGGGCGCGCCGGAGAAAATGCCGTAGCTGGAAGCCAGGTGTTGATCGAGCTCTTCGTCGGCGACATCGCGGGCGATGGCCTCGCCGACCTTGGCCGCGCTGATCCGATCGACCGAGAAACTGCGCAGCGCGTCGCGCTCGTTGTCCCAGGCGTCGAGGTACCAGTTTTCGCGGTAATGGGTCAGCCGCTGCGGCGATACGCTGCGGCGCGTGCGCTCGTCGGTGGAACGGGCGCGGTATTCGAACGTGAGCTGCTTGCGGTCGAGCACCGCGGTGGCGACGCAGCGGAACGCGGTTTCGTCCAGGCGCCGGGTGCGGTGCGGAATAACCCGCACCCGCTCCACCGGCAGGCGGCGGCCGCCGGCGTGTTCGTCGAGAAGTTTTTCGATGCGCTGCTGCAACGGTGCGAGCGCGTTGGACAGCACCCCGCCGCCGCTGCGCATCAGCAACTGCTGCGCGGCCAGCAACGAGTGCAGCTCTTCCGAGCTCAGCCACAGGCCGGGCAGCTCGAAGCGGTCGCCTTCGCTGGTGTCGTAGCGGAACCCGGCCTCGCCGTTGCCGACCACCGGTGCCATCAGGTAGTCGCGCAGGTAGGCCAGATCCCGATAAACGGTCGCGCGCGAGCATTCCAGGTCTTCCTGGAGGCGCTGAACTGTGACCGGATACCTGGCCGCAGTGAGAATCCGGTGCAACGCGTGGATGCGTTCGATACGTTCCATGTCGGCGGGGTCTGGTCGAGGCGGTGGGGACACAACTAGCATGGCACCGGCCGCTGTCCGGCCGCCACCATCGAACTTAAGGATCCTACGTGATCAAGACCTCATTATCCGCAACACTGCCCCCCGCGGTGCTGCTGCTCGGCCTGTGCGCGTCCGGCCTGGCCTCGGCCGGCCCGAAAGAAGAGGTCGTCGCCGCGGTCGATAAATTCCTCGCCGCGAAGACCTACCACGCCAGCATGAGCATGGGCCCCGGCCCGGGCACCGAAACCGACTTCGTCGCTCCCGACCGCATCCGCATCAAGATGGGCGCGATGGGCGAGCAGATCATGATCGGCGACACCATGTACCTGACGATGCAGGGCAAGACCCGCAAGCAGGCCTCGCCCGGCGGCGGCGTGGCGGCCACGCGCAGCCGCGACAAGATCCTCGGCAATCAGCAGACCCTGAAGGTGACGGCGCTGGGCGCCGAGACCATCGGCGGGGTGGCCACCAAGAAGTACAAAGTCGAGAACAGCCAACCCAAGTCCTCCTCGACCTTCTGGGTCGCGGCCAACGGTTATCCGGTGCAGGCGGTGAACGTCGCCGAAGTGTCCGGCAAGACGTACACCTCGACATTGAAGTACTCGCGCTTCAACGATCCCAGTATCAAGATCGAAGCGCCGGCGGTGAAGTGACATTAGACACCTGCGCGGTCGCAGTGGCTGCGACCGCGCGGGGGTCCCACGCATTCAGCCGCCCACCCCGCGCATCGCTCCGGCCCACAGGTGCCAAAAGCACAAGGCCGCGGCACCTAACGCCGCGCATACAGCGGCGGCCGCGTACCAGCGATTGAATCCCGGACGGCGCGCGCGTTGTGCATAGCCGACCCAGGCCAGCAGCCCCGCCACCCAGATCGGTCCGCCGTAATAGGCGAACGCCAGCAAAAGCATCATGCGTTACCGCTCCTTGGGCGCAACGTCGCAGTATCCCCGGCCTTGCGCGGCGATGACAAGCGCCGCCGCCGCGCTCGCCTGATCACGGCGCGATAGGCACAATGGCCCGATGCGAGAGCACGCTCCCACCGAGCCAGCCATCGACCTGTCGCCTTCGCCCGGGGACGAGGTCAAGACCACGACCTGTTACATGTGCGCATGTCGTTGCGGCATCAAGGTCTGGCTCGCCGACGGCAACATCCGTTACATCCAGGGCAATCCCGATCACCCGGTCAACCAGGGCGTGCTGTGCGCGAAGGGTTCGGCCGGGATCATGCAGCACTACTCGCCGGCGCGGCTGAGCAAGCCGCTGCTGCGCGTGGGCGAGCGCGGCGCGGGCGAGTTCCGCGAGATCGAATGGGAGCAGGCGCTGGAGATCGCCGCCGGCTGGCTGGCGCCGATCCGCGAACGCAATCCCGACGAACTGGCGTTCTTCACCGGCCGCGATCAGTCGCAGGCCTTGACCGGCTGGTGGGCGCAGCAGTTCGGCACCGTCAACTACGCCGCGCACGGCGGGTTCTGCTCGGTCAACATGGCCGCCGGCGGTTTGTACACGCTGGGCGGTTCGTTCTGGGAATTCGGCGAGCCCGACTGGGAGCATTCGCGTTATCTGATGCTGTGGGGCGTGGCGGAGGATCACGACTCCAATCCGATCAAGCTCGGCCTGGGCAAGTTGAAGGCGCGCGGGGCGAAGATCGTCGCGGTCAATCCGGTGCGCAGCGGCTATGGCGCGATCGCCGATGAGTGGATCGGGATCCGGCCCGGCACCGACGGCTTGTTCGCGTTCGCGTTGATCCACGAGTTGCTGAAGGCCGATCGGATCGATCTGGACTTTCTGGTGCGCTATGCGAATGCGCATTGGCTGGTGATTCGCAATCCGGGCGGGGCGGACGATGGCTTGTTCGCGCGCGATGAGGAAGGGCGCGCCTTGTGTTGGGTGCGCGGCCCTGACCCCGGCCCTCACCTTGCCGACGCCACCGACATCTCCCCCGCCGTCGTAGGCGAATACACCCTGCCCGACGGCCGCCGCGTGGTTCCGGTGTTCCACCTGCTGGCCGAACGCTATCTCGATCCGCAGTTCTCGCCCGACGCGGTCAGCGAACGCTGCGGCATTCCCGCCGACACCATCCGCCGCATCGCCCGCGAGCTTGCGCAGGCCGCATTCGACAACCCGGTGAAGCTGCCGATCGCCTGGGTGGACGCGCACGGCCGCGAACACAGCGAAATGATCGGCCGCCCCGTCAGCATGCACGCCATGCGCGGCATCAGCGCGCACAGCAATGGCTTCCACACCTGCCGCGCGCTGCACCTGCTGCAACTGCTGCTGGGCGCGGTGGATACGCCGGGTTCGTTCCGCTATCAACCGCCGTTCCCGAAGCCGCTGCCGCCGCCGAACCGTCCCGGCAAACAACGCCAGGCCAACGGCGCGCTGGACGCGGCGCCGCTGGGTTTCGTGCATGGGCCGGAGGATCTGGTCGTGGACGAACACGGCCAGCCGCGCCGTATCGACCACGCGTTCTCGTGGGCTTATCCACTGTCCGCGCACGGCATGATGCA
Organism: Lysobacter sp. TAB13; assembly: GCF_052113885.1. Lineage (NCBI taxonomy): Bacteria > Pseudomonadati > Pseudomonadota > Gammaproteobacteria > Lysobacterales > Lysobacteraceae > Lysobacter > Lysobacter sp. TAB13. Next base: position 204,726 of record NZ_JBFRDR010000010.1, read on the forward strand.
CACCGTGATCCGCAACGCCTGGGCCGGCGATCCGTACAAGATCGACACGCTGATGATGTTCATGGCCAACATGAGCTGGAACTCGGCGATGAACACCACGCAGACCATCGGCTGGCTCACCGATCGCGGCAGCGACGGCGAGTACCGCATCCCGCGCATCATCTACGCCGACGCCTACGCGTCGGAGATGACCGCCTACGCCGACTTGGTATTGCCCGACACCACGTATCTGGAACGCTTCGACGCCATCAGCCTGCTGGACCGGCCGATCTCCGATGCCGATTCGGCCTGCGATGCGATCCGGCATCCAATCGTAGAAGCAGCCACTCAGCGCCTAGGCACCGACCAGAAACCCCGAGACGTCCGCGGCTTCCAATCCGTGTTGCTGGACATAGGCGCCCGCCTGGGCCTTCCCGGCATGGTCCTGGAAGACGGCAGCCCGCGTTACCGCGACTACGCCGACTACATCGTCCGCCACGAGCGCGCGCCCGGCGTCGGCCTGCTCGCCGGCTGGCGCGGCGAGCACGGCGAACTGGAAGCCAAGGGCCCGCCCAATCCCGAGCAACTGCAGCGCTACATCGAGCACGGCGGCTTCTGGCGCAGCCATGTGCCCGAGGCGGCGCGCTATTACAAGATGGCCAATCGCGCCTATCTGGATTGGGCGCAGAAGATGGGATTTCTCGGCCACGCCGAAGCGATCACGCTGCAGCTGTATTCGGAGACCTTGCAGAAGTTCCGCCTCGCCGCGCAAGGCCACGGCCCGCGCCAGCCGCCGGACGAACATCGCCAGCGCGTGGCGACGTATTTCGATCCGCTGCCGATCTGGTACGAGCCGTTCGAAGGCGCGCAGGTCGAAGATTCGGCGACGCGTTTCCCGCTCAGCGCGGTCACTCAGCGGCCGATGTTCATGTACCACGCCTGGGGTTCGCAGAACGCCTGGCTGCGGCAGATCACCACGCGCAATTATCTGTATCTGCATCCGGACACCGGCGCGCGTTTCGGATTGATTGATGCCGACTGGATCGCGGTGGAGTCGCATCACGGCCGCATCGTCGCGCAAGCCAGGTTCGCCGCCAACGTCCAGCCCGACACGGTCTGGACCTGGAACGCGATCGGCAAGCGCCGCGGCGCATGGCGCCTGTCCAAGGACGCGCCGGAAGCGAGCAAGGGGTTCTTGCTCAACCATCTGATTTCCGACATCACGCCCAAGGGCGACTACGCCAACGCCGATCCGGTCACCGGGCAGGCGGCGTGGTTCGACCTGCGGGTGACTCTGCGCAAGGCCGAGCCGGACGAAAGCACGGCGTCGGAACCCGCGCAGACGCAGTCGCAACCGCAATTCGCGCCGCTCGCGTTCGAGCCGGCCGATAATCGCCCGCTTCGCTACGGCGCACAGTTCAGGAAGAACCGATGACTACCCGCACAACAATATCCGCCTCCACCGCGGCGTCCGGCGCATGCGCGCAAGGGGCGGCATGAAGACGGTACGCGTGATCGCAGGCGTCGTGTGCATCGTGCTGGGCCTGTCGCTGTCGGCGCTGCTGGCGATGGTCGGTTTCGGCCTGGGCAACGGCGCCGGAGCGCCGGCCGCGATCTCGCTGATGCCCGGCGTGGCGGTCGGCCTGACCGTGTTCGCGGCCGGCGTGTGGATGGTCTACACCGGGCTCAAGAAAACGTGACCGGCCTGCCGCCGCCGTCGAAGAAGAAACTCGGGTTGGTGATCGACCTGGACACCTGCGTGGGCTGTCACGCCTGCGCGGTGAGCTGCAAGGAGTGGAACGCCGGCGGTTTCGCCGCGCCGCTGACCGATGAGCAGCCTTACGGCAAAGAGCCGTCGGGCGTGTGGTTCAACCGCGTGCACAGTTACGAGGTCGCCGCGCAAGCCGCGCCGGTGGAAAGCCTGCCGATGGCCGATCCGGTGCGCAGCTGCGGCACCGCGTCCGCCGCCGCGCCCGCATGCGGCAGCGCCAACGTTGCGCCGCAACCGGCGATGACCTTGCATTTCCCACGTTCGTGCCTGCACTGCGAACAACCGGCCTGCGTGACCGTGTGCCCGACCGGCGCCAGCTACAAGCGCGCCGAGGACGGCATCGTCCTGGTCGATGAGGACAAGTGCATCGGCTGCAAGCTGTGTTCCTGGGCCTGCCCCTACGGCGCGCGCGAGTACAGCCCGGTCGAAGGGGTGATGAAGAAATGCACGCTGTGCATCGACCGCATCTACAACGAGAACCTGGAAGAGTCCGAACGCCAGCCGGCCTGCGTGCAGGCGTGTCCGACCCGCGCGCGCCACTTCGGCGACCTGGGCGATCCCGAATCGGCGGTGTCCAAGCTGGTCGCCGAACGCGGCGGCGTGGATCTGATGGCGTCGCTGGGCTATCAGCCGACCAACAAGTATCTGCCGCCGCGGCCGCGCCGCGATGGCGGTGGCAACGGCGATGGCGACAGCGCGCCGGTCGCGGAAACGCTGGACAGCAAGGCCTTGCCGCCGGTGTTGCGCTGGCTCGACAAGGTGTTGTCGCGATGAGGGGTGCGGATTGTTCGCTGCGCTCGCGCGTTCGCGCGCGGCAGGGCATCGTCGCCGTTACGCCGGCATGGGCGGACTGACATGCATCCGGCATTCTCGGTCATTTTCTTCACCACGCTGTCGGGCGCGGGTTACGGTCTGATGGCGTGGATCGGCGCGATCGCGTTTTTTAAGTACGCCGAGGGTTCACCGTTCGAGCCCATGCGTGTGTTCGCGTTCGCGATGTTGGCCGCGCTGGTTCTGGTCAGCGTCGGCCTGTTCGCTTCGACCTTGCACCTGGGCAAGCCGCTGCGCGCCTGGCGCGCGTTCTCGCAATGGCGCAGTTCGTGGCTGTCGCGCGAGGGCGTGATGGCCGTCGTTACCTACGTGCCCGCACTCGGCCTGCTGCTGGGCGCGGTGCGCGAAAGCGGCGCGGCGATGCCGATGCTGCTGTCGGCGGGGGTGCCGGTGTGCGCGCTGATCACCGTGGTATGCACCGCGATGATCTACGCCTCGCTCAAGCCGATCCCCGCCTGGCGTCATCGGCTGGTGGTGCCGGCGTATCTGAGCTTCGCCCTGCTCAGCGGCGCAGCCTTGTTGCCGGTGTTGGCCGGCGTCCGCTTTGGCGGGTCGGTCGGCATCGTCGCGGTGATCGTGCTCGCACCGCTGACCGCCGCTCTGAAGCTCGCCTACTGGCGCGCCATCGACCGCACGCCGCTACCGGTGAGCCGCGGCGACGCGGTCGGCCTGCCCGACCGCGAGTTGTCGGTGTTCGAACGCCCGCACACGGAAGACAACTACCTCACCCGCGAGATGGGCTACGTGCTCGCGCGCAAGCACGCGCGCAAGCTGCGTCTGCTCGCCCTGGCGCTGTTCGCCGCCGCGCCGCTGGTTCTGGCCCTGCTGGCTCTGGCCGTGCCGGCGCTGTCCTGGGCGGCGATGGCGCTGGCGGCGCTGTGCGTGCTGACCGGCGCAGTGGTCGAGCGCTGGCTGTTCTTCGCCCAGGCCAAGCATGTGGTGACGCTGTACTACTGAGCGGCCGGCGATTCCGGTTTTGGACGGATTTAGACGCGCTCTGCGCTCGGCCTGCGAATGCCGATAAAGCGCAATCGAATTAGATATTTACGCGCGCAGATTGCACGAATCAGATGCCCCGACCGGATTAATCCAACCTATCCGGCGTGCATCGCGTCGCAGGTCTGTAATCGGTTTCATGGCATTATCCTCAACCGTCCTTACAGCCCAATCCAGACGATGCTCGGTGCCATCGGGCTCGCCCTGCTCGGCGCGCCCCTGATCACATTGCCGACGCCCGCCTTCGGCGGCGACCCGATCCTGATCGCCATCGCCAGCGATCCGGTGCAACTGCGCCTGCATTGTTTCTCGACCCGCTGCGGCGACGAGGAATGGAAGGCGGCGATGGCGCCGACCCGGCGCGCCCCGGTGATCGACCCGGCCGACCTGCCGCCGCTGCGCAAGGTGGCCCTACCCGGCCAGCAGCGCGTGATCGGCGGCGTCAGCGCGCCGGCGACTTCGCGCGAGAGCCACGCCCTGTACTCCAACGACTATCGCGTCGGCACCCGCTACGGCGTGCAGGCGCTGCGCGACGGCCCGACCCAGATCGGCCTGAGCTTCGGCGCCGGCTATCGTCTGGCGCCGCTGGCCGACGACGGCATCAACCGCCCCGGCGCGGTATTCCGCGGCGAACTCAACCTGGGCCAGCGCATCAGCGATCGCGCGCGCTGGACCCAGCGCGTGCAGGTCGAAAGCGGCCGCGGCGACACCTTCGTCAAGCAGTCGGTGCGGCTGGACGTGGACGTGTGGCAGAACTGGAAACTGGAAACCGACTTCGCCATCCGCCACGACAGTCGCGGCGGCGGCGGCAGCGAGAGCGCGGAAAGTTCTATCGAGCTGATCCGGCGGTTCTGATTCGCGCGGAACACGCGCGCGCTGCGCAAGCAATTGTGGGAGGGGCTTCAGCCCCGATGCTTTTGTTTCCGATCACAGCGATCTTGGACAAGAGCGTCGGGGCTGAAGCCCCTCCCACAAGAAAGCAGTCTCCCGCCACGACAAGCGCAGCGGCGACAACGAAATTCTGGAAACCTCGATCGAGCTGGTCCGGCGGTTTTGATTCGCGCGGGACTACTCACGCACTGCGAAAGCAATTGTGGGAGGGGCTTCAGCCCCGATGCTCTTGTTTCCGATCGCGGCGATCTTGGACAAAAGCATCGGGGCTGAAGCCCCTCCCACAAGAAAGCAGCCGCACTCCGATCCGATCAGTCGGCGTCGTCGTGCGGCACTTGCAGCGAATCGGCGATGAATTCGCCCGCGCCCTGCTCCAGCAGTTTCTGCGCGACCTCGATGCCCAGGCATTCGGGCGCGTCGCCGCGGCCTTCGCCGTGGGCGCGCACGGCGCGGCCGTCGCTGACCGAGCCGACCTGCCCGTCCAGGCGCAGATGCTCGCCGTCCAGCCAGGCGTGCGCGGCCACCGGCACGTGGCAGCTGCCGTGCAGGGCGCGGTTCATCGCCCGCTCGGCTTCCACGCAGGTGCGGGTTGAGGCGTGATCGAGCGCGGCGCACAACTCGCGCGTGGCGATGTCGTCCTCGCGCGATTCGATCGCGATCGCGCCCTGCGCCGGCGCCGGCAGCCAGTACGGCGATTCCAGGCGCTTGCGGATGCGCGCGTCCAGGCCCAGCCGCTGCAGGCCGGCGCAGGCCAGGATGATCGCGTCGTACTCGCCCGCATCCAGGCGGCCGAGGCGGGTGTTGACGTTGCCGCGCAGGTCCAGCAGTTCCAGGTCCGGGCGCAGCGCGCGCAACTGCGCCTGCCGGCGCAGCGAGGACGTGCCCACGCGCGCGCCGGTCGGCAGCGCGTCGATGCCGTCGAAGCGGTTGCTGACGAAGCCGTCGGCGTAGTCGGCGCGCTCCAGGATCGCCGGCAGGGCGAAGCCGGGCTCCAGTTGCATCGGCACGTCCTTGAGCGAATGCACGGCGCAGTCGGCTTCGCCGCGCTGCATCGCCAGTTCCAATTCCTTGAGGAACAAGCCCTTGCCGCCGATCGCCGCCAGCGAGCGGTCCAGGACCTCGTCGCCGCGGGTGCTCATCGGCACCAGTTCCACCGCCAGTCCGGGGTGCGCGGCACGCAGGCGGTCGGCGACATGCTCGCTCTGCCACAGGGCGAGCGGGCTCTTACGGGTGGCGATGCGCAGGGTCTTCATGGCGGCATTATCGCCGGTGGGGATGCCGCGGGACAAAGGCGGGAGGGAAGCGAGGTGGGGACGGGTCGTTTGGACCGGGCTCAGGTCTGATGCATCCGCCTGGCTGTTGCTTTTTGCTCGTCATTCCCGCGAAGGCGGGAATCCAGGGCTTTTCGTGCGAGAACGTTTGAAGTCGCTGGATTCCCGCTTTCGCGGGAATGACGGGCTTGAAGGATGGCGCTGAAGGCTCTGGATTCCCGCGTTTGCGGGAATGACGGCCTGGAAGGATGGCTCTGAAGTCTCTGGATTCCCGCCTTCGCGGGAATGACGGACTGGAAGGACGGCGCTGAAGGCTCTGGATTCCCGCGTTCGCGGGAATGACGGACTGGAAGGATGGTGCTGAAGTCTCTGGATTCCCGCGTTCGCGGGAATGACGGTAGGTGGGTTGCGTCGCTGCCTCCCGATTCCCGATTCCCGATTCCCGATTCCCGATTCCCGATTCCCGATTCCCGATTCCCGATTCCCGAAAGATTCAAAGATGCTTAAGCGTCTCCCGCAACGCCGCCACGCAGCGGCGGCTCACTTCCAGCGGCTGCTTGCCGTGCCGCAGGACCGCCTGCACGTGGCCTTCGGCGTTGCGCTTGAGTTCCACGATCTCGTGCCGCGCCACCAGGCAATTGCGGTGGATGCGCACGAAGCGTTCGCCGAATTCGTCTTCCAGCGACTTCAAGGACTCTTCGATCAGATCCTCGCCGCGCGCGTGATGCACGATCACGTACTTCTCTTCGGCGTGCAGGTAATGCACATCTTCGATCGGAATCAGGCGCAGGCTGCCGCGCAGACGCGCGCACAAGTGGCTGCGAACCTGGCCGGGCGCGGTTTCGCCGCCTTCGTGGCGCTCGCGGCCGGCGGCGAAGGTGCGCACGCGTTCGAGCGCGGCGTCCAGGCGTTCGGCGCGTACCGGCTTGACCAGATAGTCGATGGCCTCCGCGTCGAAGGCCGACAACGCGTGCGCGTCGTAAGCGGTGCAGAACACCACCGCCGGGCGCGGGTCGAACGCGGCCAGATGGCGCGCCGCCTCCAGGCCGTCGATGCCGGGCATGGCGATGTCGAGCAGGACCAGATCGGGCCGGTGCTCGGCGCAGGCATGCAACGCGTGTTGGCCATCGACCGCCTCGGCGACGACCTCGACGTCCGGGCGCAGTGCCAGCAATCCGCGCAAACGCTCGCGGGCTAACGGCTCGTCGTCAGCGATCACCACTCTCATGGCCAACCTCGCACCCTTCATCGGCTCTGCGCCTCCACCCCGGTCGGCACGTGCAGTTCGCACAGATAGTAGCCCCCGTTCCAGCCTGCGGTCATCCGCGCCGTAGGTCCATAGGCATATCGTATGCGCTGGCCGATGCTGTGCTGGGCATGGCGGGAGCCGGCGCGGCCGTCGGCCGGGGCCGGGGCGGGGTTGCGGATACGCAACAAAAGGTGGTCGCTGAGCTGGGTCAGCTCGATCTCGATCTCGCCGCCGCCCTGCAGCCGGGAGATCCCGTGCAGCACCGCGTTCTCCACCAAAGGCTGCAGCACCAGGCGCGGCAGCGGCATTTTCCACGGCAGCGGCTCGCGTTTGCGCCACACCACCCGCAGCCGCTCGCGCAGGCGCAGTTGCTCGATCGCCAGGTAGCGCTCGGCCAGCTCGACCTCTTCGGCCAGGCTGGAATCGCTCTTGGACGCGCCCAGCGCGGCGCGGAACAGGTCGGACAGATCCAGCACCGCGCGCTCAGCCACCTCCGGGTCGCTGCGCACCAGTCCGGCGATGGTGTTCATGCTGTTGAAGAGGAAATGCGGCTTGATCCGCGCCTGCAGCGCATCGACCTCGGCGCGGGCGTTGGCCCGGACCTGGGCTTTCCAGCTGTCGTTGACGTACAGATAGCGCAGCACCACGCCCACGGCTAGGATCGCGATGGCGGCGGTGCCGGTGACGAAACGCCAGAACGAGGTGCCGGCCGGGACCAGGCCGACCCCGGTCACCGTGTCGATGCTGTGGGTGACCCCGGCCACCGCGGCGGCGATGGCGGCCGCGGTGGCGGTGGCGATGAAGCCGCCCACGCCCGGCGGCAGGCGCGAGAGCTGCTTGCGCGACACGCACAGCAACACCGAGATCGCCAGCGCCAGCCACAGGGCGAAGGCGCTGGAGGACACGAACCGGCCCAGGTCCCAGTCGCTGCCGTCCGGCGCCAGGGCCAGCACGATCACGATCAGCTCGGCCATGCTCAGCATCACCACCAGCCGCGGCAGCCGGCACAGGTCCGGCAGCCAGGGCTCGACTTCGTCCGAATGCCCGCTCAGGCGCCCGCTCGGCGGCTTGGCAGGCGACTTGGCCGGCCCTTTGTTCGAATGCTTGCCGGTCTGCGACGGCGGCGCGGCCATGGGCGCGGGACTCAGGTCTTCGCTGCGAACCGTTGCGACATCCAATCGCCGAGCGCGGCGATTTCCTCCGCGCAGACCTGATGCGCCATCGGATAGGCGTGCCAGTCGATCTTGAAGCCCAAAGTGCGCAGGCGCGCGGCCGCCATCTCGCCACCGCGATAGGGCACGACCGGGTCGTGCTGGCCGTGGGCCATGAACAAGGGTTGGGTGTGGGCGACCGCGGTCGCTTCGCGCATCAGCCGGTCGGCCATGGGCAGGTAGGTGGACAGCGCGATCAGGCCGCCCAGGGCCTGCTTGCGCCGCAGCGCGGTCGCCAGGGTGATCGCGCCGCCCTGGGAAAAGCCCGCCAGCAGCACGCGTTCGGCCGGAATGCCGCGCTCGGCTTCGCGCGCGATCAGCGCCTCGACCTGCTGCACCGATTCGTCCACGCCGGCCTCGTCGGCGCGGTTGGCCAGATCCTGGAAGTCGCGGATGTCGTACCAGGCGCGCATGCGCAGGCCGTTGTTGATCGTGACCGCCCGCACCGGTGCGTGCGGGAACACGAAGCGCAGGGCCGGCCAGTCCTTGCGGACCAGCTCGGGCACGATCGGGGCGAAGTCGTTGCCGTCCGCGCCCAGGCCGTGCAGCCACAGCACGCTCCAGCTCGGCAGGGGACGGGTTTCGAGTTCGACGGTTTCCAGCAAAGCGGGGGCGGTGGTATCCATCGCCGCATTGTGGCGGCTGGATGCGCGCCGCGCCACGCCGGAACGGCGAAAACCTGCGGCGGGGCCCGCAAGGCGACCACCGCCCTGCCCCGCCCGCCGCATCAACGCGACGGCAGCTTGAAGTTCAAAGTCCGCCGCGCCGTGTGAGCCTCGCCACTGGCCTCGAACCGCAGCCGCGACACCGCCGCCAGCGCGGCTTCGTCGAACACGCCGGCCGGCTGCGCGGAAACCAGCTTCGGCGCGCTGGTGCGGCCGTCGGGCTGGATGGTGAAGCTGATCTCGACGCTGCCCTCGATGCGCCGGTTGAGCGCGGACAAGGGATAGCGCGGGCTGGCGTCGGCGATCAGGCGCGGCATCGGCTTGGCCGCGGGCGCCGAGCGCGCGCTGGCGGCGGGCGCCGCCGC